>JAGVIO010000218.1 GCA_020056025.1 archaeon | reverse complement strand
GTAAGTTTCATGCACTCATGAAACTCACCGTAGGGAAATAGTTTTGGGATAACACACAAAATCACAAAACCCAAACCTTTAAATAAAACAGGAATATCCTAAAAATCCATGGCAGATCCAAGGATAAAGAGGCTGGCAGACATTCTTGTAAATTATTCAGTGAAGATAAAAAAAGGAGATCTTGTCAGATTGAACTTTGAAGAAGACGGTAAAGAACTGGCTTTGGAATGCTACAAATTAATCCTTAAAAGAGGAGCATTTCCTTCGATAAACGCATCAATGCCTGGCTTTGCTTACACATACTACCAAAATGCATCAGAAGCGCAATTGAAGAAATTTCCGAAATTAGCAATGATTGAGGCAAAGATGATAAATGCTAGCATAGGCATTGGCGCAGAATACAACACAAAAGAATTGACAAACATTGACCCTAAAAAAATATCAATGAGAAGAAAAATCACAAGGACAATCACAGATGTGATAATAAAGAAAAACAATTGGGTGATCTGCGAATTCCCGACAAATGCGCTTGCGCAGGATGCAGAGATGTCACTGGAAGAATTTGAAGACTTCGCATACACTGCAACAAACCTTGACTGGCAGAAAGAAAGCAAAAAACAGGACAGGCTCAAAGCAATTCTTGACAAAGGAAAGAAAGTTAGGATTCTTGCTCCAGATACAGACCTTACATTCAGCATAGCAGGAAGAAAAGCAATAAAATGTGATGGCCACAGGAACATGCCTGACGGCGAAGTATTCATCGCTCCCTGCGAAGACACAACAGAAGGCTACATAAAATACACTTATCCGGCAATCTATGGCGGCAGGGAAGTAGCAGGAGTACATCTTGAATTCAAAAATGGCAAAGTCATAAAAGCAACAGCTGAGAAAGGCGAGGATTTCCTGAAAGAGATGATTGCATCAGACAAAGGCAGCTGCAAATTAGGCGAATTCGGAGTAGGAGTTAATTTTGGGATAAAAAGATTCGTAAAACAGATTTTGTTTGATGAAAAGATTGGCGGGACTATTCATCTAGCATTAGGAATGGCATATCCAGAAGGAGGAGGAAAGAACAAATCAGCTGTTCATTGGGACATGATAAAAGACTTAAGAAAAGGCGGAAAAGTCCTGGTTGACGGAAAAGTCATACAGGAAAACGGAAAGTTTGCATTCAAATTATAATCATGCCAGATCCACGCATATTAAAATTAGCGCAGATAATTGTTAATCATTCTACAAGCATAAAGAAAAGAGAGATTGTAGTTCTAAGGTTTGACGAAGATGCAAAAGATCTCGCATTGGAAATATACAAGTTAATCTTAAAGAAAGATGCAGAAGCAATTCTAAAGCCGAGCATAGAAGGATTTGATTACGCTTTCTATGAAAATGCACAGGAATCACATCTAAAGAAACTCATGAAGGTAGATATGATCAGGGCAAAAACAGCAGATGCCTGGATTTATCTGAGCGCTTCAAGAAACAGGGCTGAACTGAGCAACATAGACACTAAAAAAGTTACAATGCGTGCAAAGGCAAACGAGCCATTGAACGAGGAAATAGAAAAGAAAAAATGGCTTGTCTGCGAATATCCTACAAATTCATGGGCGCAGGATGCAGAGATGTCACTGGAAGAACTAGAGGATTTTGTATTTAGCGCAACAAACATTGACTGGAAAGAACAAGGCAAAAAACAAGAAAAGCTTAAGCATATTCTTGGAAAAGGCAAAGCAGTAAGGATTACTGCCAAAGATACAGACATCACTTTCAGCATAAGAGGAAGGAAAGCAATAAGCGGAGACGGAAAAGATAACATGCCTGACGGAGAAGTCTTTATTTCCCCTGTTGAAGATTCAGCCAACGGATATATTACTTTCAGCTATCCTGCAATAATGAAAGGAAAAGAAGTGCACAATATAAAATTAGAATTCAGCAAAGGGGAAGTCATTGATTTTTCAGCAACAAAGAATGAAGATATTCTGAAAGAGTGCCTTGCTATCGACAAAGGCGCAAAAAGATTAGGGGAGTTTGGAATCGGAATGAATCCAAAAATAACCAAATTCACAAAAGAGCTATTGTTTGATGAGAAAATAATTGGCACAATCCACCTTGCATTAGGAGCAGGCTTTCCGGAAAGCGGCGGAAAAAATAAGTCAGGCATACATTGGGATATGATAACAGATATGAGAAACAATGGCAAACTTTACATAGATGGAAAATTGATACAAAAGAACGGAAAATTTACTTTCAAATTATAAGAATTAAAAATTAAAGTATCTGACTATCTCATTCTCTGCACAATGTAAAGGCTTGTATTGCCTTTGTTCTCAACAGCAGCAATGCCGATTCCCATCTCATCAGAATTCACAATATTCTGCCTTGACTTTGTGTTCAAAAACCAGTTATGCACAACCTTTGCAGCAGTACTCTTGAAGCTGTTCAGAAGTTTGTAAGGGCTAGATATCACCCCAAGATTCTCATGGCAATACAAAAGATTTTCAGGAGTATGCACAGTCTTTCCCTGCGAAGCCATAAACTCAGCATGCTTTCTTGCATGGTCAGCCATTGTCATATTGTATTTGAACTTTTTGCCTGCTTTTTTCTCAATAACATACATCATATACGGTACAAGAATAGCATTTGCTTTAGCTGTATCCACCAAGTATCACTCTCTTTTTTGTTGTTCTAGTGAGTGAAATAGGCTTCTCCTTTATTAAGATTGCGTCTTCAATCCTTATTCCAAGCTTGTTTTTGAAATACAGCCCTGGTTCAACAGTCACAACCATATTTTTCTTCAATATGCTTCTGCTTCTTGGCCTCAAAGAAGGCCCTTGATGAACTTTCTTCCCAACACCATGGCCTAGAGAATGCAAAAAGTTTCTGAAATAATCCCAGAGAGCAGCTCTTACAATCAGATCAACATCTGCTGCATATACTTCGGGCAGACAGTACATTATTCCAGTCTCTTGTGCAATTAAAACCAAATCATAAAGTTTCTTTTCAGCAGCAGTCGGTTTTCCCAGGAAGAATGTTCTCGTGCAGTCAGAGCAGTATCCTTTGTATTTTACTCCAAAATCAACAACAAAAAAACCTCTTTTCAGCTTATCATCAGTTGCCTTATGATGTATCTCAGCAGCATTTTTTCCAGTTGCAACAATCGGCTTGAAAGCAAGCCTGCATCCTGCAGAATAAGCAGATTTGACCAAAAACTTATACACTTCTTTTTCAGTCCTGAATCTTTTCTTTCTCAGTTCAGAAACAAGCAGATCAAATATTTTGTCAGATATAGCACATGCTTTTGCAATCCTTTTTATTTCAAAAGGTTTCATCTTGTTACTTCAAAGCTCTTTACCTTTTCATATAATTCTTTTGCTCTCTTGTCTTTGATAAAATGTTCTTTAACAGGTAATAATAATTCAATTATTCTTTTTGAAACAGCCTGCTTCAAGTCCATAGGATGAATCTGCTTTTTTGCAAAAGAATCTGCCAGTTCATCATAGCTTCCGAATGTTGAATTTCCGCCCCATTTCTCAGGCCTTTCAATGACTAATTCTTTTGAAGTCTCAAATAAAATATATTTGCAGTATTCCATAATTGGATTGTCCTGCATAATCCCTTCAGGGCAATATGCCTTGTTGATTTTTCTTGTAATCTCTGCTTCAGAATCATTCATGAAAATAGCAGAATCAGGGTTTGACTTTGACATCTTCATTGCAATTGCCCGTTCAAGAGTTGCTTCTCCAGCAGGAGGCTGTCCTAATCCCATAAGCATATGGTGATGAACAGCAACAGGAGCATACAGGCCGATCTTTGGCCCAATCTCCCTTGCAAGCATATTCACTTTTCTCTGGTCCATTCCCAACTGGCATATGTCTGCCTGCAGTTGGAAAATGTCAGCGCACTGCATTACAGGATAGAATATCTGCGAAGCCTGCAAAGCTTCTGATTCTTTTCTTCCCATTATCTGTGAGCATCTTAAGATCCTGTTGACAGTTGAATTTCTTGCAATCTGCATAAGTTTCTTCAGATACTCATTATCATTTATGAAATCAGAGACCCATACAAACTCAACCTTGTCCAAATCCATCCCTGATTTTTTCCAAACTTCAATGAAATATTTGCCGCATGTCTGTATCTTATCTAGATCTCCTCCTAGTTTGTTGTTTGCCCACCCATGCCAGTCAGCAACAAGCATCTTGAACTTACATCCAGCTTTAGTCATCTTGTTGACATTGATTGCCCTGAGCAAGCCCTGCGCAATATGTATCCTTCCAGAAGGCTCAAATCCATCATAAGCAACAGGATGCTGCTTTGCATTCAGAAGCTTAACCAAATCCTCTTCTGTTATTATCTCTTCACCAACTTGTTTGATAAGGTCTAGCTTTGATAGGATATCCATTTTAACTCAAATATAATCAGTTTATAT
>JAGVIO010000036.1 GCA_020056025.1 archaeon | reverse complement strand
TAGATTAACATAACTTATATATAAATGTTTCTAAGTTACCATGGTAACATGAAATAAGAGTAAATAACTTAGATAGGTTAAATAGGTTAACAACAAATAGAAACATTTATATATTTGAGCATATTACACGTATTAAACATAATATACGGAGGTCAAAATGGTAAGCATAACTTTATCAGTTCCAGAGGATTTGAAAAGAGAAATGGACAGCTTTCCAGACATAAACTGGAGTGCTGTAGCCAGAGAAGCAATAAAAAAACGAGTTATAATGATGGAGAAATTCAAGGAATTCGCCAGAGACAGCGAACTCACAGAAGAGGATGCGTTGAAATTAGGGGCAGAAGTAAGCAGGAAGATTGCTGAACGTTTGAGGAAAAAATAGATGGAATTTATCATTGACGCAAATGTTCTTTTTTCTGCGCTGATAAGGAATAGTTTGACTGCTGAGCTGATATTCAATGAAGGCTTGAGATTGTACGCTCCTGATTTCTTTATTGACGAATTTATGAAATATGAAGAGTTGATCCTTAAGAAAACACACCGCCCCAGAGAGGAATTTATTACAATTATGCATCAATTAAAGGGTATAATCACAGTTATTCCTAAAGAAGACTTTTTAAGGTTTCTTAATGCAGCTGAAGAGATTTCTTCTGACAAAAAGGATGCCCTTACATAGCATTGGCTTTGAAATTGAATTGTGCTGTCTGGTCCAATGATAAACTGCTAAAAGCGCAGGATAAGGTTAAGGTTTTTAACACAGGCGAAGTCATGAATCTGATATAAAATTGCACACTGCGCTAAATATATATCTCTGCACTATCATAAAATATTTAAAACAGCAGGCATTTACTTATCCTGTGATAGATATGACAAACAAAACCTTAATCTCAGTGTTGCTGATAGCAATAATAGCTGTTTCAGGAGTCTCTGCTTTGGATTTAAGCGAATTCCCAAAGATGTTTGTGGCTGATGACAAGACAAATACTGTTGTGATTGTCGGAAAAGCTGCAAAAGCAGAAGACATCATCGGAGCAATTGACATTGTTTCTGCGCTGCAGACAGAGTGCAGCGGCAAGAGGCTGGATATGGCAAAGATGGACAGCGAAATAGGGGTGCTTGATGCGTATAACAGCATAATCGTAGGCGGGCCTTGCGCAAATGCAGCTGCTGCAAAGATACTTAACTATCCTGAAAACTGCCTGAATGGATTTGAACTGGGAAAAGGCTACATAAAACTGTATGAATGGAGCAATGGCAATATCGCAATGCTTGTTGCAGGCACAACTGCAGTTGACACAAGAAGGACAACAAGGGTATTGGCTAATTACAAAGACTATCATCTGAACGGAACTTCAATGGTTGTCTCTGGAGTGAGCCTTACTGATCTGACTATAAAATCAGTTGATTAGAATGCCGTAGAAAATATTGTGCTTTTCTCTTGTTATTTTTAATTTGACTGTTTTTCCGAATTCTCCGCCATAGCCATGCACTGATATGTTCCTGTCGTCTGCAACAGCAAGAGTCTCTGCTTTTAATCTTCCTGGGCAGACAATCCTTGCTTTTATTATGTCTCCTTTTTGGAATGGTTTTGGCAAAGGTTTTGTTGCTCTTATGTTGAAATCTTTCTTGAAGTCAAACAATAATTTTAGATTGTGATCTTTTTCCAGCTTTTTCATCTTTTCAATGAATTCTTCCCACTGCATCTCTTTGGCTGGATTTTTTCCAAATTCATATTCAAGGAAATTCTGTATTCCGATATCGCATTTTAATTCTTTTGAAAGCTCAATTAATTTTGGTATTTCTTTGTCATTTATTCCAGGAATCCAGACAGGGGTTATTATCAGTTTTACTTTCTTTGAAGCAATGTAATGAAGAATGTCCAGGATGTGCTGGATATTGTACCTGCAGCCTGCAATCTCCTCTGCCAATTTTGCATCAACTGCATTTATTGAGAAATTGAATCTCTTCAGGCCAGAATTTACTAATTCATCGACCTTGGTTTTTGTCAGTATTGTTCCATTTGTATCGACTGAAATCATCCCTACTTCTTCTATCTGGCTGAGGTCATGGATCAGCTCTGCCAATGGCTCGTAAAATAAAGGCTCTCCTTGTGTTCCGATATGCGCTTCAATATCATTTATTCCTTTGTGCTTTACTAACTTTTTGAATTCAGAAACTAAATAATCTTTTTCAACAACAAAATCAACAGGCCTTACATTCTGATCAACTGAGCAATAGATGCAGTCTAAGTTGCATCCTGTAATGATCCTTAATTCGATTATTGAAGTATTCCTGTCAATAAGGCCAATGTAGCTGTTGCCTATCAACGGAATGCCTGAATTCTGATGGATATAGACTGTTTTCTTTTTTGTTATTGAATTTGTAAGATTGCTGAATGATTTCAACAGCAAAGCATTGAACTTCTTTGCAGCATAATTCTCTTTTGTGTCTGGGAATTCTACTGAATGTTCGCTTATCCTGAAATTGCCAATCTCTCTGAGCTCATCCTTGCCTATATATGTATAGAATATCCTAAGAAAGATTAACCTGACTTTGTCTTTCTCTTCTTCAAATGCAATGTCCTTGAATTCGAATATTGGCATAAGAGAATGAATTAATATTTTGGTTAAAAAGGTATGCTTTTTTCACTTCAGATGCTGCATCACAACATCTCCGTCAATGTGCAGCTTAAATCCTGCTTTCTTTGCATCGACTGAGAAAAACATATCATCATAAGCAACCTTTTCAGCCTCATGCCTAAAAGGAATCTTCTCAACAACTTCTCTTTTGAGAAGAAGGCATCCAAGGCCTACTGCTCCTATCTGCAGCAAACCTTTTTTGAGAATTTCATGCGCATTTGCCCTTTTTATTCCGTTTCCGTCCTGAAGATAAGCAATAGGCACATTGATCTTTACTTTCTTAAGAGCTCCTGTCTGATTATCTTTCAGCTCAAGTATGACATCGCTTCCGTAATATGCGCTCACAATCTCTTTGTTGTGCGCAATCAATCTTGACAATGCATCTGGCTTTGGGATAACATCCTGCTCAAGAGAGAACAGATATTCATATTTGCCTTCCAGGAATTTCTCTCTTAAAATATTTCTTGAAGCAACAATCCTGTCTCTGACATCCTCCAATCGAGGGCCTTTTATCACATTGATTCCTTTTTCCCTGAGCAGATTCATATAAGTATCGTCCTTGGAATTGTCAACAAGCAAAATATCAAAATCCTTGTATTCAAGGGCATTTATCGCTTTCAGGTAAGCATCGATGCAATATTCGTATTTTAAGCATGTCGGGCAGCCTATCAAAACTTTTTTGTCCATAATATTGGATAATATATCCTGTTTTAAAAATTTGCTTGTATTTAACAACACAAAACTATTTATACCAGATGTTTTATTTTTATCAGCAAAAAGGTGGGTTAGATTCTAAAGAATACATTTATCCATATTCCAGGCATCGGAAAAGAGACAGAAGAGCTTATCTGGAGAAACAATATCTACAGCTGGAATGAGTTCTTTGAAAACAGCCATAAGCTTCCCCTGACTGATTATAAAAAAGAGATAATACATAAGCATCTTCTGAAGTCTGTCAAGGCATATGAAGCAGATGATTTTTATTTTTTCAAAAATCTTCTTTTCCATTATCACTGGCGGGCTTATCCTGACATGAAACACAAAGCCTGCTTTCTTGATATCGAGACAACAGGCCTGGACAAGCATTATGATGATATAACTTTAATAGGATTGTATGACGGAAAAGAGAGCAAGTTCTTTGTCAAAGGAAAAAACCTGGCTGATTTCAATGAAGAGATAAAGAAGTATGACATGATAATAACATTCAACGGAGCATGCTTTGACCTGCCTTTTATTTCTGCAAAATATCCAAATATCAATCTTGACAAATTCCATGTTGATCTGAGATGGGCTATGAGAGAGATTGGATATTCAGGCGGACTGAAAAGGATAGAAAGAACTCTTGGTCTTGAAAGGGCAGATGAAATTCAAAGCGTCGACGGCTTTGAAGCAGTAAGATTGTGGTACAAATACAGAAGAGGAGATGAGGCTGCTTTGGACAAGCTGATAAGATACAACCAGGCAGATATTGAAAACTTAAAATTCCTGATGGACTTTACATTCAAAAAGCTTAAAGAAAAGGATTTTCTGAAAGTGATAAGCTAAACAGGCTTTCTTCCATATAGTGAATGTAGTATATGTGTCCATCCTTTCCAGTTGAACCAATTCTTTTCTTCAAGGTGCAATGTCCATTGTATTCCTTTTTCGCCTGTGCCAATCCTTTCAAGCCCTATTTCATAACCCTGGCTTATCTTTTCAGGCATGCAGCTATAATGCATAAGCATGAAAAGGAACTTGGGTTCAGGAGCTTTTTCAAGAACTTTCTCAAGCCGTATACCATGCTCCTGCCTTAGATGAAGCTCTGCTTTGATAGTTTGCCCTGGCTGCCATATAACCCCCCTCCTTGGTCTTTTTTTTCTTTATAGAACGGATTTTTGAATGTCTTTGGAAACTGCCAGAAATACTGAATAGTAACTGCATTTGTAAAATCCGCGTCTTTGCTTGCAAGAAGATCTGGATTTGAATCATTATACTTGTGCACCAAATATCCTAAAGAGTACCCGAAGCTGTCTGCTGCAACCATGCCCTCATTATCTTTTATTTTTTCCCCGCACACATAGCATGGGCTGTCTGGAACAAAAACTTGACTTTTAGAATTTTTCATATTTTTCAACCCCCAACAAAGAGATACAAGAGGGCATTATTTAAATATTTTTTCAATCATTAAGAATTATTTCGCCACATCAATCTTCTGCTTGCAGAAATTGCATATCAGCCTTGAAGAAGCCCTTACCAATTCAACGTCAAAAAGCTGCCTTGACCTGCAGAAGGGGCAGATGAGCTCGTAAGCAGGAATAACATGCCTGCCTTTTTCGAAAAGGTTGCGCTCAACACCTGCCAGTTTGCATTCAGTAAGTATCTTTATCGCCTCTATGCAATTGAACAGGAAGCTTCTTTTTAAATTTAATCTTTTGGTGTCATTACTGCAATAAGATCGGAAG
>JAGVIO010000043.1 GCA_020056025.1 archaeon | reverse complement strand
CGCAAATCATAGATTTGCTGGCCTTTCTGAGCATGCTAAGAAAGGCATGCCTTTGGGCAATTTAACAAGCCAGTTCTTTGCAAATGTTTACCTGAATGAGCTTGACCATTTTGTAAAGCACAAAATAAAAGCAAAATATTACATCAGGTATGTTGATGATTTTGTGATATTGCACAACAGCAAAAGCCACTTGGAAAAATGCAAAGGGCAAATCATCAGTTTCCTCAATCAAAATCTTTTGCTTGAGCTTCATCCAGACAAATCAAAAATAATTCAATTAAGCCAGGGAATACCATTTCTCGGGACAAGATGCTTCTATTACTATAAGCTTCTTAAGAAATCAAACATAAGGAAATTCAGGAGAAAACTGGCAGGTATGTGCAAAGGGCGTGAATCAGGAAAATTAGATTATGACAATATCTACAATGTAATTGAAGGATGGCATGCATACACTATGAATTTTCAGGCATATAAGCTAAGGAAATCAATTTGTGATGAGGCATGGCAAAAATTTGCAGGAGAAATTTCGCAGAAAGAGATTGCAAGAATGGCATAAAACATCAACCTCGCCCCCATCTCTCTTTATATCTGAATTTTGGCGAGCTGTTAAGAAATTTAAGCTTCCAGCTGCACGAATGAAGCATATTTATTCAAAAAACAGCAAGATTTTTATATCCGCTTCAATTTATCCATAAATATGGACAGAGCTATCCATAAAAATGGACTAACAAAAAAAGAAATGCTCTTGCTGAAGCCTTTTGTAAAAGAGCCGTGGAAGGATTTCACGACATCTGAGATTAAGGTGCTGGCAGGCAAAAAGTCCCATCATTTTGTGTTTGAGGCGCTGAAGAAATTAGTGTCAATGGGCATTCTAGCTGAAACAAGAAAAGGAAATATTAACTTCTATAGGATAAACTTCAGCACAGCGCAGCATATAAGCTATCTTGTGCAGGCAGAGTCGATCATCAAAGAAGAAAGATCAGACATCCCTTACAATATCCTAAGCAGGATTATAGAGAAGATTAAAAGCCCATTCTTCACTTTGATAATCTGCGGCAGCTATGCTGAAAAAAAGCAAAAGCCGAAGTCAGACATTGATGTTGCAATAATAATACCTAATTCTGAGCCCAAGAAGCAGTATGAGATTGCGCTTAGGCAAGGGGATCTTACTGTCCCGGAAGCGCATGGTTTTGTCTTTACACAGGATGAGCTTTACCAGATGCTTGTCAACAATGAGTTCAATTATGGCAAAGAGCTTGCAAGGAAGCACATCATTGTGCAGGGTGCAGAGCAGTACTATAAAATATTATTCGAGGCAATTAACCATGGATTCAAAGGCTGAGATGTTTGTAAAGAGGGCAAAGACAGAGCTTGATTCAGCAGAGATACTTTTTCAAGCATCAGAAAGCAAAAAGCTTAAGGCCAGCCTGAACATAGACGAAGATGCAACTTTCTTCAGCGGAGCAATCTCGCATGCGTATTACACTATATTCTACTGTGCAAAAGCAATGCTTCTCACAAAAAATATCCAGACAGACGCTCCTGAGATTCACAAGAAGACATTTGATGAGTTTAAGAGGGTATTCATCGAGACAGGGCTTCTTGATGTTAAACTGTTGATGATATACAAAGAGATGATTGTCAGGGCAGAGTCTTTGCTGGAAATTTACAAAGCAGAGAAAAAGAAGCGAGGGGATTTCACATATAATACAATTCCGCAGGCAAACAAAGAGCCAGCACAAGAGTCAATCAGCAATGCAAAAGAATTCTTCAAGCACTGCAATGCTTATCTGTTAAGCAAGAATTGACATAGCAGGCATTTATTTCAAGCACATCGATCAAAACCCATCCTTATCATCTATGCCAAGGTCATAGACAGCAAGCTCTGCAAGCATGAGCTGCTTAAGCAAACGCTTCTTTGTTTGCATAGTGCCCACTTTGCATTGTCCAGTGCTCTCTCAGCTTTTCCTTTTCTTCAAGAAAGCTGATAAAAGCCTTCTCATCTCGTCTCAGGCAGAAGCCTATGTTTGTTTTCATGTCTTAACACCTCATATTTTGATAATAGTAATATATCCTATCCTTTTTAAATAGCCTATGCAACCAACTTCCAGAATGCAAATTCACAAGTTTTATAAATGCAAAATCTGTTTATCTGCCTATGATAGATCTGGTGTTTAGCCCTGAATGGTTCTATGGAAAGGACATCATCATTGACTTGGTCAGCTTTATTGTGCCTTTGCTGATTGCTCTTTTTTTCTACAACTATTACAGGATTGACAAAGAAAAGAAATGCCATTTTTGGGTTTCTATGTCATTTTTCGTCATTGCCCTTGGATTTTTGTTCAAGATACTTGCCAATCTGACATTGTACTATATTGTCAATAAGACAGTGCAGATTGGATTGTTGGAAATCACATATCAGACATTAAACAGGGTAAATATAATCCCGGTTGCTGGGCTTTTCATGTTCAGGCTGCTTACAATGCTTGGCTTGTATGCATTATATTCGATCTATGTCAAGGAAACAAGAGTTACAATACACATGATTGTTGTATTCCTGTTAATCCTGACAACTTTGTTCAGCAACGAAACATATTATGTTTTCTATCTCACATCATTGCTGCTTCTTTCCCTGATAACAGTCAATTATGCCGTTAGGTATAAGACAAACAAAAACAGGAATACCCTGTACATTGCATTGAGCTTTGGCTTGATTGCATTGAGCCAGATATGCTTTATCTTCCATGCATACACTCCATGGGCTTATGTTGTTTCAGAGACTTTCCAGCTAATAGGCTATTGCCTG
>JAGVIO010000022.1 GCA_020056025.1 archaeon | reverse complement strand
TGATTCTCAGAAAAAATTTATTGGAAAGAAAGCAATAGTAGTTATTCTCAAAGATTAAAATCTGTTATTTCTGTCCCACACCCTGTCCCTGGCAAAGATATATAAAGAAGTTCTTATACCTAATTAAATCATGGAGCAAGACAAAAGGTTGGTAGTATTCCAGAACAAGAAGATAAGAAGAGCATGGTTTAATGACGAATGGTGGTTTTCAGTAGTTGATATTCTAGGAGCATTGACACGAACAGACAGGGCAAGAAAATACTGGTCTGACTTAAAAACCAAGCTTGCAGAAGAAGGTTTTGAAGTGTCCGAAAAAATCGGACAGTTGAAATTGATTGCAGAAGATGGCAAATTAAGGCCTACAGACTGTGTTAATACCAAAAATGCATTTAGAATTATCCAATCAATCCCATCTCCAAAAGCAGAGCCGTTCAAGCAATGGCTTTCTCAGGTTGGCTATGAAAGGATACAGGAAATAGAAAATCCTGAACTTGCCCAAAAACGTATGAAGGAGATATATGCAGCTAAAGGATATTCTGAAGACTGGATTGAAAAAAGAGTAAGAGGCATAGCAATCAGGGATGAGTTAACAGATGAATGGAAAAAAAGAGGGATTGGTAATGAAAAAGAGTATGCAATTCTGACTGCAGAAATATCTAAAGCAACGTTTGGCTTGACTCCTAAAGAGTATAAAGAACTCAAAGGATTAAAAAAAGAGAACCTTAGGGACCACATGAATGATTTGGAATTAATTTTTTCAATGCTTGGCGAAAGGGTAACTACTGAAATAACCAGAAACAAGGATGCAAAAGAATTTGAAGAATGTTCAAATGCTGCAAAAGAAGGCGGAGAAGTTGCAGGCAGCGCAAGAAAGGATGCAGAAAATAGGATTGGTAAACCTATAATTTCTAATGACAATTATTTAGAGAATAAAGAGAGTAAGAAAAGAAAAAGAATAACATAAAAAAGCTTTAAATTAGAGACTTATTATAGTAAGTTTATTTCAAAAGAATTGGATGAAAAGTCAACTATTCGGAAAATTCGAATAGTTCAAAATCTCTTCCTCCCCTGCCCTGCTTCGGTTTTTGCATCAGTTAAAGGGCAGCCAATATCTATTTCCCAAAGTAATCTCCCAGCGATTTCTGCTTCTTATCCGAAATCAGTTCATTGACATCATAACCAAGAACTTCAAATATCTTGTCAACAGAAGGTATAATCTGGTTTGTGATATAATATTCTGGATCATATTCTCCTTGCTTGATCTCATCAGGCATCTTAGCCCTATCACGAAGAGCACCTTTCCCGGCTGTAATTATTACTTTTACAATCATTCCAGGAAAGACTTCAATGCCGGCTGCTTTCATGCGCATTGCAACAGCTACATGCGGATTTATAGAAGCATATTCAGCAATCTCCTGCGTCATCTGCGTATGTATCTCAACTTTAGCATTCAGGATCTTCCTCTCTCTGAGATCATTGATAGTCCCCTTAACATAATCATAAGCTTTCTCAGGATTGTTCTCAAGAAGTATCATCTTTAAAACATTCTCCTGCACTTCTTTTGCAACAAAGCTCCAGTTACGCCTAACTGTCTCAAAACCTCTTATCTTCAATTTTCCTTTATCATCAGCCATTGCATATTTCTTTTTTGCTCCTGATGTCCCTTCTTTTGTAGAAACAAAAATGCCTGATTTAAACAGCCCTTCAAAGTCCAGTTCCATCATCCTTGGCAAGTTTTGGTTTATCTTTTCAACAAATTTAAACGCTTCTTCCTTTGGCTTGTCAGCAAGGTGAACCATGAGGCTATCAGTGTCACTATAAATCACTTCAAACCCATTTTTCTGAGCTTCTGAGATTACTTGCGTTATATGATATCTTCCAAAAGCAGTCACAGACTGAGCGCAGTCAAAGCTGTACCATCTTGCTCCGAAGAACCCTAAATAACCGTAAAATGAATTAGCCAGTAACTTCAGATTATTAGACCTTGCTTCAAGCAGCACATCTTTTTTGGCTTTCAGCATCTCCTTTATCCGCATCCTTCTTGTTATCAGTTCTTCAATTATCGCAGACAAAAATCCTTTTTTCTTCTGGTAAAAGAAGAAATTCTCTGATTCAAGAGGAACCTTTTCAGCATCAACACCAGGCATCCCTCTGTTCAAAGTAGAAAGGCAGATATTGTGAGCAGCAATTATCGAAGGATACAGGCTTCTGAAGTCAAACACAGCAATATTCCTGTAAAGTCCAGGCTTTGGCTCATAGACAAATGCTCCTTCATACTTCCTGCTTTTCCTCTCGCTCAGTTCATGATAACCAGGCCTGTTAGGGGAAATCTCATTGAACTGCTGCACCTGCCTTATGATATACCATTCAACAAGCTGCGAAAAGCTCATCCTGATTATGTCTTGAAGAGGCAATCCGATCAGCTTAACCAGTTCTTCTGCATTTGGCAGTATCTTTTCGCATAGTTTAAATGTCAAGACAGCATCCTGGAGATTGTATCTGCAGAATTCTTCCAGTCTTTCAGTATCATTGTCCCATACTTTTGACAGGCTGTCTATGTCAACCTCATGCTTCTTTTCGCCCAATATCTCTTCTGCAACAGCATTGAGGCTGTAGGAATCTGTATTCAAAGACCTTCCGAATATGTTCTGGACAAACTTGAAGATGTCAAAATGGTTTATTCCGATTAATTTTATTGAATCAGATCTTCCTTTGATAGCCTGTACTGTTGAATAATCCAGGTTGATGTCAATGTCAATCTTGTATTTCTTAGCACGCGCAAGTATG
>JAGVIO010000079.1 GCA_020056025.1 archaeon | reverse complement strand
GCAATGTATTAGTGACCATGGTGCACAGTTTATAAGTAATATTGACGGGGATTCACGCTTTAAAGCATTCTTAGCTGAAAATGATATTAAGCAAATCCTTCGCAAGATAAAGCATCCACAAAGCAACGGTAAAGTCGAGAAATGGTTTCAAATATATCAAACACACAGAAGAGCATTTAAGACAAAAGAAGAGTTTCTCGTATGGTATAATGAGGTAAGACCCCATAGAAGTCTTAATTTTGAGGAGTTAGAAACTCCTCAACAAGCTTTCATCAGGAAGATGAAAGCGGAGGTTTAATAAATGAAAAATGAATTTAAGGTATCGAAGGGAAATAGTTTAAGGATACGACACATATCCCCATTTCCGTCAAAGCTCATTGCATCATCATATCTTCCGCTTGAAGTCCATACTGCATTTCTTATTGTTCCAACAGATCCGTATCTGGAAACATCAACTGCTTTTGTTGAATTTTCTCCGATTGCAGCAACATTGTCAAAGTTCAGCATCAGTACAAGCGAATCATTGTAGAAAGTGTAATTTGTTCCATTCCAGTTTTTCTTGAACTCAGCAAGTGGTGAATTCTGCTCAATCACAGTGGTATTTATCACAGCAGAAGTGTTTATAGTTACTGTATTGTTTGGGGGCGTTGGGTCAACAAAATATATAGATATAGGTAAAGAGATATAATCCAGATCGCTTGCAGTCAAAGTATCAAAGCCAGTCAGATTGCATGTAACATTGAATCTATAATATCCAGGAGCAGAATAACTCTTGCTATATTCATACAACAATGAAGTTGAATTATAAGTCATTGCATTAGTAGAGCCTGTGTCATTGAACCAGATATTGCATGTCGCGCCAGTCAAAACACCTGTTGTGTTTGAATAATTCGCAAAGAACTTTACATTCTCATTAACAAGCCTGAATTTGCCTGCATAAGGCCATGAAGAATTGTCTGTCTCATCCCAGATAGTCAGTAAAGTATTGTCATACGAATACTGTTCTGGCGTGAAGTTAGAAGTATAACGAGCAATGCCTTTTGAGATTCTGAAGTCATCGATATACCCCTGGAACATATTTGAAGAAGACCCAGTTGCATCGCCTATACTCAATGGTGCAGCTATATCAGTAAGCGAACCAGCATAACTATCACTTGCTAAACTTACTCCATTTCTATATAAGGTAAATGTATTTCCATTTCTTACAATAGCAACATGATACCATGTGTCAGGATTCCATCCTGATAAGCTTCCCTGCTGGAAACCAATTATAGTACTTCCATAAACATAATTAAACTGCAATCCTACGCCTCCAGAAGTTCTTACATCAAGCTGAAGTACCATCAAATGAGTGCTATCTTGCCACTGTCTGCAAATAACATGATTCTTGTTTGTTGTATCATATTTTATCCAAGTATCGATTGTCATGCCATCACTTCCAAAATACCATTCAGGACTATCCGGCAAAGTCAAATAGCTGCTTCCATTGAAATACATTGCTCCTGCTAAAAATGGACCATTTGCATTCTGCACAGGAATAAGTTTAGGATTTCCATTCAAAGTTATTGGATGCGTTGTTGCATAGACATCTCCGTTCAAAGTCATTGTATGACCGTTACCTGAATAATCATTAAAATCCCCATCCATTGGCCAGTATCCAACAAGGCTTGTTCCGCCAACAGAATCTTTCTTTCCAGCAAGGCCTGCATTGTAAGTGTCTGAAATCTCTGTTGAAGAAAGCGCCCTTCCTTTGAAGATTTTTACTTCGTCAATTTTTCCATTTGTACTTGAAAGAACACCTCCACCGCTAGCCACTTCTCCATCAATCATTAAATTTGCTGCAGAATTATATATTGTTGAACTTAATGTTTTGGTTGTTCCTAATTGTGCACCATTCAAATAAAACATAAAATTACTGCCACTTCTTACTGCAGTTACATAATACCATGTATTTAAGCCAGGAGTCCATGCTTCATTTAACTCGAAATAATTACCGCCAGTTGTAGAATAACCAAATCCAAGTTTATGAGTAGTATTTATATAAAATAATGTCCATCCAATATTGCTAGTCTGTGAATTATACTGTGCAACAAGAGGATCATAATCTGCTAATGCATTAAAATTTACCCAAGTACCAATTGTAAAATCACCACTTCCAAAATCCCAGTCTGAACTGTCAGCAGTATTCAGATAATCTCCGCTTCCGTCAAATGCTCCATATCCAGCTACATGCACTGGCTGGAAAGACTCATCTCCGTCAAAATGCAGCAACAATTTTGTGTTTGAATCAGGATTAGTATATCTGTTTGAGTAAGGAGCAATTGGCGGAGTGAAATTAGCAGTCCATCTTGCAGTGTTTGAGATTCTTAATTCATCAAGGCTGCCGTACAAAGACATTCCATACCATGGCCTCATACCTATATACAAGTTTCCAGGCTGATCAGAGAATGACGCAGCATAACTTCCAGAAATTAGATTTAGTGTTTGGCTGACTCCATTAAGGAAGAAATTATGGTCACTTGCTGTTGTTCCGTCTCTTACATAAGCCACGTGATACCATACTCCGGGGCTAAGCCCTAGATTAGAAGTTTGCATATGGATAGTTGTAACCCCTCCTGTATTTGAGCCTATGCCTATATTGCCGCCGGCTTGATTATATTGAAACCACCAAACATCATTATTACTTGTTCCCTGCACAAGAATTAATTGGTCTGTACTTAAACTGTCTAACTTAACCCAGAAATCAATTGTTAAATCATTTGTCCCAAAATCCCAGTCAGCAGAATCAGGAATTGATAAATAATCTCCGCTTCCATCAAAATAAGCGCTTCCTTTGAACAAGCTGCTGCTGTTTGCTCCGACATAAGGAACTAACTTGACATTTCCATAACCAGTGACATTATTATAAGATAAGCTAGCATCTCCTTCCATATGATAAATCAGTTTAGTGTAATTATCAGCTCCTACGCTTCCAGCATAAGCAGAGAAATGGTCAACAGTAAAAGTAATAGAATCTCCATTGTCAGTAAAAGGAATGTCTGTCCTTGCCCATCTTGACCTACAAAAAAAGTTATCGAAATCAAAATCATCGCATCTTGCAATGAATTCAACATTGTTGAACTTATCCAAAGTAACCGAAGCTGATTCCATCTCAAAAGGATCTGCAGCAACTGTGAATGTTGATAGTGGAGGAGAATCAATAATACCGATCTTCATGCCAAGCTTCTTTTTGTTTGACTGCAATTCATTAACAAGCTCCGGCTTAACTCCTTTTATTGTTATAGAAGTCTCTTTTACAACAATATTATCAATCACTTTTCCCTTTTCAGGCGCTATGACAAAATCAAACTTATGGTCAGCCCTTTCGTAAGACTTTATGTACTGCAGAAGATAGCCATACATGCTGAGCAGATCAGGCCCAAAACTTTTGTTTGTCTGAGTGCAGCCTGACTGGAATAAAAGCAAGAAGATTACTGTAACTAATGCTATAGCAGAAACTAGATATTTTAGTTTTAACCTATTCACCGTCTCTTTACCCTCTTTGACAGACAAATAGAAGCAGGGCTCTGTCCTAAAAGTCTAGAGATAAAAGAAAAAATATTATGGCAGACTAGTCTGCCATAGATTTCAGTTCTTATTGTCCTCACTTTTTTAGAGCT
>JAGVIO010000162.1 GCA_020056025.1 archaeon | reverse complement strand
TGCGCTTTCTCTGGCTTTATTGTATAGTTTATCACAATAGGTAAATTGTCTGCTGAATCTTTTTGTTTTCCTGTAATCTGTATCTGCAATGGCTCTTTGAATGGATTCAGGGCATATTCAATGCTGATTGGAATTTTATCAAGGCTGCACACTTTTGGAATTCCTCCTGGATAGTGCGCCAGTACGCTTATCGGCTGGCTCAGGCTGTCTGTTATTATCTTCCTGAACTCGTCATTGAAAATCAGCCAGGCATTTTCTTCTTCTGGCTGTATAAGATGGCATGTCTGGTTTTCTGACAGGATTAGTAGATAAGAATTGTCAGGAGGGTTTCTCTGCAGCTTGATTATCTTTCCTTTATTCCTGTCAAATGATTCCTCTATAAGCACGCCCGAATCATTCTTAAAGCAGATTTTTCCATCATTCCAGTCTGTTCTCAGATATCTTATATTGCCGTATTTCAAAGTGCTGCTGAGCCTTGTGCCTGGAATAAGATTCTGCTCTAATATTTTGGCAGTTATTTCATAGGGATTATTCAGCTTTGCAATGCTTTCCTTGATATAATTCTCTATTGTGTCCAGCTGCCTGGTTTTTTTAGGAACAGCTGTTCTGCTGTTATTTTTCAGCAGGCTTATCTCCTGCTCATTGGACATCTCATTGCTGCAGAAGAACAGGCATGTTCCTACCGTGGCAGCGACTATAGCTGCAGTTATAGAAGCACTTTTTAAAAATAAGGGATATATGTTTCTTTCTGGCTTTGCAGGTATGGCTGCTTGCACTACCTTAACTCTGTCTTCAATAAATACATTTTTGCAAATACTGATTTTTTCATATCTTTGCACATCAAATCCAAAGACTGCGCTGTCTTCATCTGAAATAGATGGCGCTGAGTTGTCTGCAAGAATATTGCCGATGTCCTTTTCTATCATTTCTGCAGACAGCAGCTGCTCAAGACTGTTTATTTCTTCCATCAAGCCTTCTTTTGTCTTGCTGGCTATTTTTACTCTTTCTTTGCGCTCCTGCTGCTTTAACCCATATTTCTTTTTCTCAGCTTCTTGGACAACATTGCCATGGTTTCCTTCTGCTTCAAACTGCTTCTTTAAATCTTCAAGCAGATTCCTGACATTTTCTTCCAATCTTTCTTTCTTGCACATCTTTTCTGCCAGGCTGACTTCTGTCTCCATTACCATATTTTTGTATGCAGCCAGCTCCTTGAACTGCTTCATCACAGGCTCCAGTTTATAATCTTCGACAACATTCCTCAGCTCAGGCATGAAATAAGCATTTGCATACGGGATTCCGTCAATATGGTCTAATCCTGAAAAATCAAACACTGCCTCATCAGCATTATTTCTTGGGAGATAGACAAAAGAATTCCTGAGAGAATCTTCCAATTTATAGATCTGGCTGTGCAGGCATGCATCGCCTGTTCTTGCAGAGAAAAAAAGCATTAATCCTAAATCATTGCTCTTTTTTTTATCTGCAATTGTTGCCTGGAACATCTCAGAAAACTTCTTTATCTTTTCATTAAAAGGCATATCTTTTGTGAACAAAAGATAATATTCAAGCATTAGTGTCTCCTGAACTGCCATTTTAGCCTGCAAAGGATAATCCTTTTTTAAAACTTTTCATTTTTGACTACCTAAAAGTTAATAATATTTTTACAGAAACATTTATATTCTCTGCTCATAATAACAAATATATGAAATCCAAACACCCGGTAATCCTTATAATAAGAGACGGCTGGGGCTACAGAAAAAATAAGAAAGATAACTGTATTGCGCTTGCAAAAACTCCGAATACAGACAGATTGACGAAAGAATATCCTAATGCTCTTCTTGATGCAAGCGGAGAAGCAGTAGGCCTTCCGAAAGGATATCAGGGAAATTCTGAAGTTGGCCATATGACAATCGGCTCTGGAAGGATTATCTTCCAGTCATTGGAGAGGATTAACAAATCAATCAGAGACAAAGATTTTTTCAAGATTCCAGAATTCCTGCAGGCAATAAAGAACTGCAGAAAGCACAGGTCTAAACTTCATTTAATCGGATTATTGCAGGTTGAAGGAGTGCATTCGCATATCAATCATTTATTTGCTCTTTTAGATCTCTGCAAAAAAGAGAACTTCAAAGATGTTTGTGTTCATGCAATCACAGACGGAAGAGACTCGCCGGTAAAAGACAGCCTAAAGCACATTTCTGCATTGCAGAAGAAACTGAAAAACATGGGCTTTGGAAAAATAGCATCTGTTTCAGGAAGATATTTTGCAATGGATAGGGACAGAAGATGGGACAGGACAAAAAAAGCTTATGACTGCATTGTTGATGGAAAAGCAGAAGAATTTACAGACGCACTGAAGCAGGTAAAAGAATGCCATGCAAAAAAAGAAACAGACGAGTTCATAAAGCCAAGGAAACTTATAGGATATGGCGGAGTAAAGAAAAATGACTCAATAATATTCTTTAATTTCAGGACAGACAGGCCAAGGCAGTTGACAAGAGCAATTGTCGAGAAGAAATTTGATGGCTGGAAAAGAAAGCCTTTGAAAGTCTTTTATGTTGCAATGACTCAGTATTATTCTCCTATGAATGCAAAGGTTGCTTTCAAAGACATTGAACTGAAAAACCTTTTGGGAGAAATAATAAGCAAAAACAGATTAAAGCAGCTGAGAATCAGCGAGACAGAGAAATATGCTCATGTAACTTTCTTCTTCAACTGCCAGCTCGAAAAGCCAAACAAGAATGAAGACAGAATCCTGATACATTCGCCTAAAGTTGCAACATATGACTTAAAGCCAGAGATGAGCGCATATGAAGTTACAAATAATCTGGTTGAAGAGATAGATTCAAAAAAATATGATTTCATCGTTACAAATCTGGTCAACGGAGACATGGTAGGCCATACTGGAAACATGAAAGCAATAATAAAAGGTATTGAAGCAGTTGATGACTGTGTTGGAAAGATAACAGCAGCAGGACTAAAGAATAATTATACCTTATTGATATTTGCAGACCATGGAAATGCAGAAGACAAGACAAAAGCATGGATGACTTCACATACAGTAAATCCTGTTCCTTTGATAATTGTTTCAGAACAGCTGAAAAAAGCAAAACTAAAAGCAAGAAAAGGCCTGAAAGACATTGCTCCAACAGTGCTGAAAATCCTTAAAATCAAAAAGCCAACAGAAATGTCAGGAGAGAGCATTGTTGCAGAATAGGCTAATAATATTTATAAAACAAGCAATTTCTCATCCGATTATGTATTATAAAGAGGTAGTCAAAAAGACAGAAGAGTATGCAAAATCAGTTCTAAGTGGCGCAGAAGGTGGCCATGACTGGTGGCATGCATACAGGGTTCACAATCTTGCTCGCACAATCCAGAAGTCAGAAGGAGGAGATCTTTACATAATCGAGATTGCAGCCTTGCTGCATGACATTGCAGACTGGAAATTCCATGGAGGAGATGAAACAGTAGGTCCTGGAAAAGCAAGAGATTTTCTTAAAGGCAACAATGTAGATGACAAGGTGATATCTCATGTTTGTGAAATAATCAAAACAATATCTTTCAAAGGCGCAGGCGTAAAGACACAGATGGCAACTCTTGAAGGCAAGATTGTCCAGGATGCAGACAGATTGGACGGCATTGGCGCAATGGGAATAGCTAGAACATTTGCTTATGGGGGGAGCAGAGGCAGGGAAATGTATAATCCTGATGTAAAGCCAGAGATGCATGCAACTTCTGAGCAATATAAGAAAAGTGCAGGTACCTCTATAAACCATTTCTATGAAAAGCTTCTTTTGCTTAAAGACAGGATGAACACAGAAACTGCAAAAAAGATGGCTGAGCAAAAGCACAAGTTCATGGAAGTGTATCTTGCTGAATTCTTCAAAGAATGGGAAGGTCGCACATAAGTCTTTTTGTTTCTTCTCCAAATTTAGGATGATTTATAATGATAACTACCTCGCAATTAGCGAGGTGAGTTACCATGTTTTCCCTTATAAGAAATCTGTTCAAC
>JAGVIO010000140.1 GCA_020056025.1 archaeon | reverse complement strand
ACCAGTGCCCTTATAGCCATCGGAAAATATAGAAAGGTTTAAATACTAGTAACATTATTAACTACTTAATGGTGGTTAAACTATAAATTGCAGCCATAACCAAAATGATAAACGAAACCAAACATACAAGGAAAAATGCAAGACTCTGGAAAAATGCAGTGCTTAGCTTAGCCAGCCTGGCTTTCGTGGCTGGCTGCACTATCAAACAGCAGGCAAATATAGGCGGTTTTGGGTATGATTTTGAAACAAAAATTGACTCTAGGGAATTTAGGACTAACAAATTCCAGTGTGATATAGATTATCCGGCTAAAGAGAAAAAGAACAACAGCATAACAGGCAGAGACATAGGCTATCCTATTGTTGATTTTGGTGCTTCTGTATTTTTACTTAAGGACGCAGTAGGCCACCCTGCGCATGTGGAAGGACCTGGTGCAGGCGTACATCCAGGGATAAGAATAGGCACAAAAGGCTTTGAGATTTCAGGAGGCCTTGAGATGGTTACATTCGGTTATGGCAATAGATATTCTGGCATAAGGGAAAGTGATCTGATCCTTGCAGAAAAAGAAAAAGTTGACCTGGACAGGAAAATAACTGAAGATGATATTAAAAAAGTGATTGAAATAGCAAGCTATAGGTCTGGAAATGTTGAAAAAGATTATGAGCATGCCAGAAATAACCTGGACACATTAAGAAAACTTCTGATTTATGTAAATGCATACCTTAACAGCGAGGAAAACATCAAAAAAACAGGGAAGACAAAGGATGTGATTTTTAGAGCTGACGGCAAGTTCATCAACCTGGAAGTCTATGGACATGGAGGCTTATATGATCCAAGCACATGGATGATACATGAAAAAGGGATTGCTAACTGCAGATCAGCAACACACTTTATTGCAGATGTCGGCGCTTCACATGGCATCCAGCCGTATATACTAAACCTAAACACCCATAAAAATAAAAATGAAGGCCACATGGTCTTTTTTTATACAACAAGAGGGGAAGACTCGAGATTAAGATATAATTCAATCGGCTCTAACGGCGCATTGGACAGTATATCTGGCTGCAAATCTATAGAAGAATTAGCCAAAAACATAGAAGATAATTTCAACAAAGCAGGGACACCTACAAAATTCAGAAGTTGGGACATAAACTATTCAAGCAATTGCAGATATTAGCTTTGCAAAAAACCATTTTAACAATTTATTAATTTTAGTAATGTTTATAAATATACACCCTATATTTTCTATCAGGTGCTTAGATGCGTAAACAAGGGAGATATAATCCAAAAAAACATTCGAAAAAAGAGATGATAAAAGGCATCCTTCTAGTCTCGTTTTTTATTTTGATAGTTATTGCTATAGCAATCCCCACATTCAAATATTTCAAAGAGAGCTTTGCCGGAAAAGCATTTGGTATATTTGATTATGCAAGTTTGGAAAGGCATCTGCCTTCTTCAGCCATAGTAGGCGTTCCTTTCAATGTTACACTTGATCTGAGATTAGTCCCTGGAAACCATCCGCTTATGATAGGTGTCCGGGAAAATATTCCAGATGGCAGTATAAGCCAGATATCGCACAACGGCTCGATAAGGGACAATAATATTGAATGGATTTTCATTGACGGGATTGAAGGAGCACCTTCTGTACAAGATTCAACAATAACTTATACAATCACGATTGATTCTTCAGCTGATTTTTCCGGCATCTTCCTAGTGACAAACAGCACAGGAGGAGTTGTTTCAGCAGAAATAACCGGAGATACTTCAATAAGTATTTCTGCTCCTATTACTCCTGCTGCACCTTCTGCTCCTACTGCTCCAGGCGTACCTTCTGCGCCTAGTGTTCCGTCTGGCGGTGCTGGCGGTGGAGGCGGAGGTGGCGGTGGTGGAGGCGGGGCTGCTAGATGTGTGAGCGACTGGCAATGCACTGACTGGTCTGAATGCATAAAGAATATGCAGACAAGAAAATGCACTGATTCAAAGAATTGCAATGTTCTTTCTACAAAGCCTGCTGAAACCCAGAGCTGCAAATGTGTTGAAAAATGGAGATGCTATGACTGGATTCCTGCATCATGCCCTGCTTCTGGAAAGCAGACAAGAGAATGCGTGGAGATATATGGCTGCGGAACAACATTCAATAAGCCAGAGACAGAAAGAGACTGCAAGCCAGGAACTGCTGCTCCTGCTGAAACCTGCTATGATGGATTACAGAACCAGGGAGAGGAAGGAGTTGACTGCGGAGGGCCTTGCGAAGCATGCGCAAAAGCTGAGAAGCCTGCTGCTGTTGAAGCAGGACTGCCTACTGGAGCAATTGTCATGATAATCTCAACAATAATTGTGTTTGTAATCGCGATTGTATTTTATCTGATGCTGAGGAAAAGAGTGTAGGAAAGTTAATATTTTTAAATAAATAGTCAGCAGCGGAGCAGGAGGAGATTATTGGAACAATAATTCTAAAGTAGTCCCTGAATTCTCAGCAATAGGCATTTTCCTGGTAATTATATTGGCTGGGATTGGAATTGCTTTTGTGATCAAGAAGAAATAGCTATTCTCTTATTTTATTAATGACAGAATTAACCAGATTTAATTCTATATTCAATATTTTTGAGCATTCCTTAATAGCATCGCTAAAATCAGCAGCTAAAAACTTAGCAATTGACTTTTCAGGAGATATCTTTTTGGCGCTTTTGATTATTTCATTAAGTTCTTTGCCTGAAAAAAGGCACAATGCTGTAATGTCGCAAATATCTTTTATTTTCTTATGCGCTTTATCACGATTCGGCGCTGAATTGATTTTTGTCGCAAGCAATATTTCAGGCATTGGCAAAAGAAGCTTTTTCCCGTATTCAGTTGCTATTATCCCCTTTCCTTTCTCAAAAACATGCTTAAGGAGAGGCTCATCAACAGGTGCAAACCCTATTTCTTTTTTAAGCGCACTGTTTGTATATGAGAAGATGATGTCAACATAAAGCGGAAAAAACATATGCTGCGGAAGTTTCTTTGATTCCTGGGATTGCAATTCTTTTCCTGTTTCAGAATGGATGTTCTTGAAATACCGGAAAGAGACAAATTCAAATCCCAATTCTTTTTCAAGTATTAAAGCAGATTTTTTGAATGACGAGACAGTATTGAATCCTAAATCAATGTCCCTTGAGCCAAGATATACCCTTCCGGAATGTTTTTTGAAATTTTCATTCACTGCAAAGAAGACTGCCCAGCCGCCAAGAATGCAGATTGGCTCATCAAGCCTTGAGATTACTTTTGAGAGGTATCTATAGGATATCTCTGTCTCAATGTTTTCGTACATTTTGTTTCAGCAGGGAATAAGATTCCATGCATACCCCTCCTTCATGCTTAAGGTCAATCAATAAGAGAGGCACTGAAACAATATTCATACCCTTGATTTTTGCTGATTCATCGAATATCTTTTTATCGTATGCTATTATAAGCCTGAAATTGCCTTTTCCGATAAGCCCCTTTTTCATGATAATGGATTTCCATTCTTTGAAATCTTTTTCCTGGACATAAATATCATATCTTGTCAGAAAAAGCTGGCGCGTGAAATAATTTTCAGCAGCATAAGTTGTTAAAGCATAGTTTAACCTTATTCTTTTAAGAAAATCAATCGGATTTTTTACAAAAAAATCAATGTATTTCAGTTTAGACATTGTCTGTATATAGAAATCTACAAGCCTGTCAATATCCAACACTTTAGTCCCTTTAACAATCTTTTTTTCTTCAAGATTCCTTAAAAATTCAATAACCCAAGGGGCAGAGCATTCTGCCTTTTTGGATATTTTGTATTTTGTCAGGCTTCCATCTGGGTTATCCAGCAGTATTCTTATAATCCTCAGGTTTTTTATATTTCTTTTTTCCATGATTAGTTAGGTTAATTAACAAGTATATAAAGGTTACCTATATATAGGTTAATTAGGTTTGGTTAAATGTTAACAAAAAAGGTTGAATAATTATTAGATGTTAATCGTTAACAACCTATATATAGGTTAATTGAAAGGCATATAAGTATTACCTATATATTCACAGCTCTGGCTATCGCATATTGCATTTGTGATAAAGAAGAAATGACTGATTGAAAAAAACAATCAAAAAAAAGAAAAAAAATAAAAATCAGAAATTCTTACTTAGCTTTTCCTAGAATCCTGAAGACTTTTGTTCCGCAGTGAGGGCATACGCCTTTCATTGCTTTCATGCCATTCTTCATAACTACTTCTTTGCCATCTTTTATCTGAACTTGCTTTTTGCATTTCATACATCTTCCTTCTGCCATAATTTCACCCTTATGTTTTATTTTTTAACCCTAATTAAACCCCAAGTATACTTAAAATCCTGAGTTTTCCTATATACTATTGCTATTAGAATATAAATATTACCTTTTTTTATGACTACTGCAAAGATAAAAATGAAAATTGTATACTTAAATGTTCATTTAATGCGCAATCTGTATATGGATGAAATCTGCAATAGTTTTCTATATCCTACTCTGCACTATGATACCCTATACTGAGATATAGGAATTTACTATCATCAATATTCCTGCAACTATTGCCAGCAGAACATACAGCTTTTTGCTGTACTGCAGCACTTTTACACCGTCGAAATTGCCTATTGGGATAAGATTGAATAATGCAAGCCATGAGTTGATGTAGAAGCCGTAATAGGCAATTGTTGTGAAAGGGGTGAAGATCCATATTGCGAGAAACAATAAAGCAAGGCAGAGGTTTGCTATTATGCCTGCTGCTGAGATCTTTCCATTTCTTGCGATGCCAACATAGCCTTTTATGAATACTGCTCCTGGAGCTGCAAAGATAAAGCCGAAAAAGCTGATGAACAGTGCAAAGTAAAGCATCTTGTCAAATGAATGGAATTCTGCAAAACAGCCATATTTCTGCGCAAGGAATTTATGGCTTAATTCATGAAGCAGGAAGCCAATGCCTACTGTAAATGCTGAAATCAATGCTGCTGCTGCAAAACCTGATGTGAATATATTTGCAAATGTTGAAAATGTAATGCCCTGCAACAAAACTGCAAATGCTATTGACAGGATAAGCCATGCTTTTGCAAGGTCGATTATTTCCTGGTTTGAGAATTTCATGCTTCCAGCTTCACTATCTGGTCAATCTCTTCGTGCGATATCGCGCAGCCCCTTACCTTGACTGCCCAGAGGATTGCATTCAGAAGCTTTACCCTTGCTTTTTTTTCAGGCTCTTCTTTTATAAGATATTTGTCCAGCAAGCCTATCTTGTACGCTATTGTTACAAGCTCTGTTGACCTTAAGACCCTGACATCCTTAAGGATATTCTTGAATTCCTTTATGTTGTTTTTGTTCGGCTCAATCTTCTGCTCAAGGCGCTGCTCCATAAGCATAGTAAGATTCGGAGAATTTTCAATGAGAAGCCTGATTGTCCTCTCGTCAATTATTGTTGCATCTGAATTCAGGATTGCGTCTGCTGCCAATGCCTCTATCTCTGGCTTGCTGACAATCTGGATCCATTTTCCCTTTGCTTTGAATGAATGGTTTGCCAAGTCCATCAGCTTGTCTGCAACTTTGTGTATATCTTCGTTCTTGATCACTTTCAGGACTCCTTCATT
>JAGVIO010000059.1 GCA_020056025.1 archaeon | reverse complement strand
GTTTTTTGCGCAGCTCCTTCATCTGCTCAACAACCTCATTTGCTGTGGCAAAGGCTCCAAGCTCAGCTGTCCTTTTATTCCAATGAGTATCACTTCCTTTTATGTTATTAATAAGGTTTTCCTTGGCATTCAACTCTGAAAATAAGGCATTTGTTTCATCGCTTCTCTCTTTAGCCAATTTTCTCATATCTTCTTCTGATATTTTTTTATCATCGTCTTTTGCTGCATTTTTTATATCATCGTAGAATTTTCTGTTATAATCATATATTTCAAAGCCAGCAATGCCAGACTTCAAAAGGGGATCTAAAAACATAATTTTAAATTCTTCAAAATCATATTCATACAAGTTTGTCACCAATCCTCCATGCGCATAAACAGCCAAGCCGCCTGCCTCTGTAATAGGCTTCATGCAATCACCCAAAAGCCTCTTGAGTTTATCTGCATGATAAGGAGCTGTATCTCCTCTGTAAAGGCGATATGCATCATCGAGCGACCCTACCTGTTTTGTAGAATAAAGATAATATGCAATCTTGTCGCTTTTGAAATCCTCTCCTGCAAATTCAAACATTTTCTCCATACTTATATCAAATTTCTTCTTCAGATTTTTTATTGTATTTTTAATTTTAATCTGCTCATCTTCCCTTAGTTTTTTAATGTGATTCTGCAATTTCTTGTTAGATAGATCAATAAAATAGCCAAGAAGTTCAAATTCAAGCCCCATGAATGATGCGCACATCTCAATTCCAGGTATAACCTCGACACCATGCTCCTTTGCAGCGTCCAGGGCCTCTTCAATACCTTCTGTTGTGTTGTGGTCAGTCAAGGCAAAGCCGGTGAGCCCTTTTTTCTTTGCAAAAGTTACTATTTCAGCAGGTGTTTTTGTAATACATTCTCCTGAATAGGAAGAGTGCACATGCATGTCATACATCTTCTCAACCCCGTTTTATCTTAAGTTCTTTTATCGCTTCATTGACCAGCTTAAGATATTCTTCATCATGCCTTATGTGGCAGAAATAGTCAAGATTTGCGTTAATAAAGCTATGCGCTGAGTACAACGGGTTTCTAGACCCAAACTCCCTGAACTTTTCCCTTGATTGCGGGCTTTCTGTATATTGCCTTGCTGCAAACTTGGCATTCCTCAGGCAGCCGTAGCGCATGACTGCCCAAAACTCATCATCAAATTGTTTCCTTTTCGAAGAATCAACAGCATCCAAAGCAATTATTCTTTCTCCTGTCTGAAGCTTGTGGCACTGTGCAAATGCATGGTCTTTTAAGTGTTTCATCCTTTCTTCGCTGAAAATCCTGAAAACAGCAGGATGCGCAAGCACTAAGCCTACCATTGCATGCGATCCTCTTCCAATCTTATTGTTGTCAGTTACAGCAAATCCGTCATAATAAGGAGCAGCCTCTTTGGTTTTTCCATCCCTCAATTGAATAACCATGTCCGGCGGATATTCATTTGGGCTCAAATTCATAGAGTTCAGATTTTTCAGAAGGATATTTCCTACATTTGCATCGTAGTTGACAATTGGCCTTTCGTCCACTGCCCTTGCGAGCGGTTCTGCAATGTTCTTGTAAAGTTCTTCCAAAACCCTTGAGAGATTATGCCCTATGTTCCATGTAAATTTGCTTTCGTAGCATTTTCTAAGATTTATCATAAGGCTATCGGCCTGTGCTTGCTCTTTTGTCAATTCTGAAAAATACTTATCGAAGGTCAGCTCAAAGATAAAATTATTGATGTCTGTCTTGAACTCATCTAAATCATATTTGTGGACAGTGGAGCCTTTCAACAGTGGCGCTGATTTGTACCTTTGTGTCGCAATATACTTGTTGATTGTCAGTATGTCAATTGTCCTTCTCACTAACTCAAATGCATGTGTTTCAATCTCTTTTTTTTCTCCCTTTTTCTCTGTCTTGCACATCAAATCCCAAATCTCCAAAAGCTTGTCTTCAAGCGACATCTCATATTTTTCCATGAAAAGCAGTGTTCGCTTCTGGCCATTCATGACCTCATGCTCCTTGTGCCCGAAATATTTTGGCGTAAAAGCTTTGTGCTCCTGCCCGAACTGCAAAAATCTCACTTCATTTTTTTCAATCTCTTCTACGTCTCCGCTTCCTGGCCAGAAATCCTTGGCAAAAATGGCAAACTGCTCGCCTTGAACAGGAGATATCTTGAACTCGTAAAGCTCAGCCCTCAACAAAGCGCCTTTCTTAACTTCAGAAACTTCATAATTTTGTATAGGCATGCCAAATATCTGCGCAAAATATTCTAGAGTAATGCCTATATTTTCAAATCCAGACTTATCCATTTTTTTACCTTTGAGTAGATAAATATATACAAATATCAGAAACTAGTATTTAAATCTTTCTTTTTTATCATTCTAGAGTAATGAAACAGAATTTAGGTGTAAATGATCCTTCCGATATTGTGCACGTTTCCTATGATGATCTTGAACCTTTCAATCACATTAGGCACATGCTTGATTTTCCAATTCTCTTCGCAAAAAGCATCACATTCCTTAGATATGCTTTCTTTGAGGGGGGCTGTCTTATAAGCAAGGTTCTTTTCATTGGAATGGTATGCTTTCATTGTTTCAAGGAAAAGTTTCTCTATCTTGGAATATATCTCCATTAATTTTGCCTCCTTTTGAGGGTTTAGCTTTATTTGCCTGAGGTATTTTGCAACCCTTTTTGACTCATCTGCTGTTGTTTCAATGAGCTCGGCAATGCGCCATGCTGAGAAAAGCTCATTGGTGCTCATCTGGTACATTTTTGCAATAGAAGGGTTTTCAAATGCGAACTTGACTGCCCTGAATATAAGATAGTTCAGCCTGTTGACATCCTCGTCTCTATGATGGATATTATCAAAATTATCTTCGTGAAGCGTCAGCTTGGAATCTGCAATCATATCCCTTGTTATGATATCCATCTTTCTTAGCAGGTTCCTTATTGATATTTTTTCCATATTCAGGAAATCCTTTGCTACTATTTTTGAGGAAGACTGTTCCATTATCTCGAGAGCCATGAGGTTCTGGAGAATATCTCTAATCTCTTTTGCATGCTCTTTCAGATCAGATCCTAT
>JAGVIO010000122.1 GCA_020056025.1 archaeon | reverse complement strand
TAATATGCAAGTACTTGAACATTCCCCAACATTGAACACAGTTCTCATGGTAGAAGAAGCACTAAAAAATATGAATGAGAGTGTTATTACAATTGCTGAACTTAAAAGAAGATTACCAAAACAAGTGAACCACAATACCCTTATGGTTATTCTTGATTATCTCGAAAAGAGCAATAAGATAGCAGTAACCCTGAAAGGGATTACATGGGTGCATAATACTAATATAAATATGAAAAAAGCAATTGCCAAAGGATTGGAACTATGAAACAAGTTCGCGTAATATTCTCTCCTGAAGCTGAAGAAGCATATAATAAACTAAATGAAGTTGCTGCTGATTCTAAAATTGAAAGAAGTATATTGAATGCTATTGAGAAAAAGAAAGAGCTAATTAAAGCAAATCCTCATTATGGTGAACCAATTGCAAAAGACAAAATTCCCTTTGAATACAGACAAAAATACGGAGTTACAAACTTGTTTTGGGTTGAATTATCCAATTTTTGGAGAATGCTGTATACTTTAACAAACAACGAAACTGAAATAGAAATTATCGCTTTTGTTCTGGATATAATTGATCATGAAAAGTACAGCAAGAAATTTGGATATAAAAGCCATTAAAATACAACAATTCCATACTCTTGCGAAAGGATTTCATGAATCTTGTTTTTGAAAAGCTCAGGATTGACCATTGATAATTGAATGCGCAACAGAATATAAAAACCTTTGCCCGGCATATTGCATATATCCTTTGTAGAATCCTGCCTGGCTGTAAAAGAATCTTTTTATGTACCCTTTGCTCGCTTCTTTGTTAATTGCTTTCGGAATCTCTTTCTCAATATAGTCCAGGACTTCCTTGTAATTCTTGAACTGTTCGCATCTGTCTCGCAGTTCAATTGAATCAAGTATTTCTTTGCTTTTGAAATATTCAATGTACAATACCAATGACCTGATTGCTTTCCTGAAATTCTTTTTGTCATTCATTATTGCAGGCACTGCTTCATTGACAACATCCCAGAAATCAGAGACTGTCACTTTCAGCGGCTTTTCAGGCAGGATGTTCTTTGCAATGCAGCATTTTGAAGCAGAATGGTAGAACAAAGAGTAGAGATTGTTGAAATCCAGGGTTTGAATCTTGACTTTCGGCAGGCCTATTTTAGGCTCTTTCTTGCTCCGTGTGATTATGAATAAGTCAATGTCCTTATATTTTTCTTTTGAAAGGAATGAGCCTGTTATGAAGCAGTATCTGTATGGCAATGCCCTGAATATCTTTTCTGCTTCTGCTTTCCTGTCCTGCCTTATCTTTGATTCTCCGTATGCGATTATCATATTATTACCTTTTTTATATAGCTATATTATAAGTAATATAAAAAGCTTTTCTTTCTGCTGGAGATTATATTGTCACTTATCAGTTACTATAAAAACGAAAGGTTTATAAAGTAATATTAACTACTATCTAGTTATGATAGCGCCTAAACTGAAGAATATTGACAGATTGCCTGCTTTTGACGAAATAATGCAATGCCAGGCAACAGCTTGCATCGAGCCAGCTGAAGCTGTTTCCTACGAATATCCAGCCAAGGATGCCCCTAAGCCAAGAATCAGCATAGGAGACCTTGTGAAAAAGAACTTAGGCACTGTGTACAAAGGCTTTTTCGAGTCAGGCTCAAATGGAGATTCATACAGGCAGCCTGTTGTTATCAAGGAGCTTCCAAACAGCAATCCGCTCACAAGAGAGGAGATATTCTTCCATTCATACCTTTCAGGCAGATATCCTCAGCATTTTCCTGAATTCATAAGCTGCATCACAAATTTCAATAAAGGAGCATATTTGTTTGGCGATGATTTTGCGCTTTTTGACACAGAAAACAATTCTTATGTTGTCATGGAAGATTTGGGAAAGATTACGCTAAGAGACTTTGCAGCCCATCCTGCATTCAGCAGGATAACAAAGCAGAAGTGGGCGCCTGTTGTAAACAGCCTGATGCTCGAAGTGGCAAAGATAATGGGTATTTTTGAGCGCGAAGACCTTGTCTACAGAGACTTAAAGCCATGCAACTGCATGATTGTTCCTTCTGAAACCGAAGAGCTTGAACCTTCCAGAGGCGCAAGAGTCAAGCTTGTTGATTTTGGCGCTGTGATAAAATCAGGAGAAGCTGCTGATGGGCGATGCATAGGCACAATGGATTTCCTTTCTCCTGAGCAGGGCTATACAGAAGAGATTGACTACAGTCAGACATCTACTCATTCGGTATCATGCTGCACTGCATGCTTACAGGAAAGATACCTTACAAATTAGACAGCTCATTTGAAAGCAAGTGCAAGAACGACAGGTTTTTCATAATCACAAACCAGCTTGACACAAGACAGGTTTCAGAGCTGGGTTATGACTCTTCATTCAAATGCAAAGTGAGCATAGAGCCTTCCATAGGCCAGGCCCACAGCAGGATAATCGGAAAATGCATGCAGAAAGACAGGAATGAGAGGTATCAGCATTGGGATGAACTTGTCAGAGAGTTTGAGAGGATAAATTAAGTAGGTCATCATAAGTTTCTTCGACAACGCCTGAAAAATTAATGAGATGAAGATGATAGAGCCTTATCCATACAACAGGTATCAGTCAGCAGCAGAGATTGCAAGGGATTTGAAGCTGGTAAGGGAAGAATTTGGGCTGAGTTAGACAAAACCACAACCTATTTAAACCAAAACTTTTTCTTTTTCTTAATAAAACACAGAGGTGCAACCAAATATGAAAATGCCAGAATCAGTCGATGAATGC
>JAGVIO010000001.1 GCA_020056025.1 archaeon | reverse complement strand
CTATTCCTGGAAATTCTATTATATTTTTTCCGTCATATCATATCATGGACGAGGTTGGCAAATTTTTTCAGCCTTTGTGCATGAAAACAATATTTTTTGAAGTGTCTGGGCTTGCAAAGACAGAGAAAGAGGAGCTTCTTGAGCGGTTCAAGTCATACAAGGATACAGGAGCTGTGTTATTGGCTGTTTCTTCTGGAAGCTTTTCGCAGGGAATTGACATTAAAGATAATATTGTCAAAGGCATTGTTGTTGTTGGCCTGCCATTGCAAAAGCCTGACCTTGAAACAAAAGAACTGATTGATTATTATGACAAAAAGTTTGGCAATGGCTGGGAATACGGATATGTGTTTCCTGCAATAACAAAATGCCTGCAGTCTGCTGGCAGATGTATAAGGAGCGAGAAAGACAGGGGCGTAATTGTATTTTTGGACGAGAGGTTTGCATGGCCAATGTATTCCAAATATTTTTCAAAAGACATGAATGTCAAGATTTCCAAGATGTATATTGAAGAGATAAAGGGATTTTTTGGTATTACTACTGCAAAATAAAAATATTTTTAAACTAGACTATACTGAAATTCTATATTGGAGTAATATCATGGAAACTGAAACAATAAATCAAAATATCAATCTGAATATCGGAAAACTTGCTGTGGATTTGCATCTGGAAGACAGGGTATTGGCGAATGGGGTTCTGTCCAAAAAAGGATTACATGAAAGATCAGCTATTGTGACTGGAATAATCCATCATCTTTTAGAAAGAAATGAATGGAGAAGAGCGCTGCAGCTGCGTTTTAAAGAGAATACAACGCGGCTTCTGTATGACAGAAATGAAGAAGAATTCAATGCAAAACTTTTACAATCAATACATGCAAAAGACTTCCGTGTCTCCAAAGACGGAACTGAATGCGGATATCTTGAGAGAGATGAGGATCTGGATATTCTTGTCCAAAAGGCTGGCCAGGGATTTGTCAGAAATATGTTGGCGCGAGAAGACCTGCCTATGCCTGTACTGGAATATCTGATTAACCAGGCAAGAGATACATTAGGAGAACAGGAGTGGAAAGAAAGCCTAAGTGCTCTTGGAAAAAGAGTGCAAAAAGAATATCCATTAAAGGCGTATGCAATATTCAGAAGGGCAGAGGATAAAGAAGCAATCAGAGAGCTCTATGAGCAATTTGAGAAAAAATTCAAGCTTGAAGACATTGAGTTCCTCATAACGATGGCTGGGCATAATGATGACAGAGACACAAGATTAAAAGGAATTGTGACAAAAGCAATCCCTTTGCTTGGGAGAAAGAAGTCTGATAAGCAAAAATTAGGATTAATGCTCTATCGTGTTGTCAAAGACAGAGGGTTAGTGCTTTCTGCACAAGACACAGAGCAGCTTGAGAAGCTAGCAGTCAAGGGAATTAGCCGTTATGATCTTGAGAGTACAGCAGACAGATATAAACCAAACTCCTATCAAAATCTTAAACTTCAGTGGGCTAAAACTCATTGGGAAAGCGAGCCTATAGAAGCGTATAAGATATTCATGGGCAGTGAATATGACGGAAAGGAAGTTGTTCCTTGCGCCCAAAAAGCATTCAGCACAATGAATCCTGAAAAGGGAGAATATAAGGGAGATAAAACAACTATCAAAAAAGAGCATCTTGAAGTGATATTCAAAAGAATGCCTGAAACTGATTACAGGTCAAGGGAATTAGTTGCAAGAATTCTTGAATATAAGGATGAATTTCTCAGGCTAGGGAAGATACACGCAAAAAGCCATGAGAAAGACTGCCAAATAAATGCTTATAGGCTTCTTACTGCAGGAGGCATGGGTTTTGATGACCCTCTTGTTGATAAAATCAGAAGAGAGCTCATTGCAACTGAATTCGAAAAAGCTCGAAAAGAAAGCTATGGCTGGCCAAGCTTTTTCTGGCTTGACAGGAATGACCATCTAGGATATGAACAAGCATATGATGTATATCTCAATGGCATAGGGAACATAAGTTGGCTTTCAAGAGCTTATGAGCTGGCAGCAGGCAAAGGCGACATCAAAAGAGTTGAACAGGCAAGAAAAGAGATACTTGGAAAAACCAATTTAACTGATTCTATAAGATTCTTCAAGGAAGCAGGAGACAGAATCGGATATGATGTTGCATTAGATGCATTGGCTAAAAGGTATGAAGTTCCGGCTGCAGAGGTCCAGACATTGCTGGATCTGGAAAAGAATTCAAAGTAAGCTGCTGTTAGCAGAGCAATGCATGAATAATTTTTTCTTTTTTACTTAAAAGTATTTTTGCAGCAGATTTCCTTTGTTTTAAATATTTTCTAGATGATTTATATATCTTTCGATAAAAATCGAAACATTTATAAATGAACGAGACTTTAAATAAAATATGAAGAAAATCGAGATGGTATTTGAAGAAATACTCTACCATGTACTGGAGAAAAGGAACTATCACTTGACGCAGTTATACTTAGCCAAGGAGCTTAACATTTCGTTAAGCACAGTCAACCTTGCGCTGAAATACCTGAGAAAGATGAACGCAGTAGACATAAGCCCGAGGAGCTTTAAGGTGATTGACCCTAAAAAGATACTGTTTTACTGGGCAAGCATCAGGAATATTGAGAAGGATATTATATACCGGACAAGGGCAGAGCAGCCAGTCAGGAAAATCGAGGCAAGCATGCCTAAAGGGATTGCTTTTGGGGCTTATTCTGCATACAAGTTCAGGTTCAAGGACGTGCCTGCTGATTATTCAGAGGTTTATGTTTATGCTGAAAAAGAGGATATTGAGGAAAGGTTTCCATTTTCAAAAAACGAGCCGAATATTCTTGTGCTGAGAAAGGATGAAAACATCTCAAGATACGGTGAATTAACTACAATAGCAAGGACATTTGTTGACTTGTGGAATATCTCAACTTGGTATGCAAAGGATTTTTTGAAGGAGCTGGAGGCGAGAATCGATGGAATTCTGGAATGAGACCCTAACCCAAAAGAGCTGGAACCTTTTGCTTGGCCTGGAAAAGGCAGAATTTAAGTTTGTGCTCATAGGCGGCTGGGCTGCATACCTCTGGACAAAAAAGCACAAGTCAAAGGACATTGACATAGTGCTTGAGGATATAAAAGAAATTGATATTTTGAAGGCTAACTATGACTTGAGAAAAAATGACAACCTGAGAAAATACGAGATAAAGATGGAGGAGATTGATATTGACATCTATGTCCCTTATTACTCGAGGCTTGCAGTTCCTGCAGAAGACATTAAAAAATATTCCACATTAGTGCAGGGAATCAAAGTTGTTGTGCCTGAGATGCTGCTGCTGCTGAAGCAGGGGGCAGAGCTTGACAGGAAAGATTCGATAAAAGGCCTAAAGGACAGGGTTGACATAATGACTTTGCTGTGCAATTGCGAAATTGATTTCAGGAAATATAGAGAGATATTGGGCAAATACGGGAAAAAGCATTTTATGGCAAGACTGAAAGAAATCATTAATAGGTTTAAAGATATAAAATACCTTGACCTGAACCCGAGAGAATTCAAGCTCAGGAAGAAAAAAATAGTTGATGCATTGAGAAATGCTTAAGTTGAAGGGCTGAGATGCTTAGG
>JAGVIO010000024.1 GCA_020056025.1 archaeon | reverse complement strand
TCATCTTCAAGGCTGATTATTGTTCCCTGGATAGGTGGTGTTATGTCAGAAAGAAACTGGTTGTTCCTCTCAGGAGAATAGCTTGCTCCATCAAATACTGAGCAATATACCTGATGGAGGCTGTTGTCAGTCCATGGTGTTTCAAACAAGCAGCTTCTCTCAGGCTGGTCAGCAGTTGAATTGAATGTTGAATTGCAGAATGTATAGCTTAAGCTGGCTGGACCGCAGAACAGAGTAAGGTTATCAAAGTCAATGTCAGACGCATTTATTGTTGTAACATTGACAATTGTTCCATTTGAGCCGATGTTAGGCGACAGGTTTATCATGTACAATGTAGGTGCTGTATTGACAATTGTAACAGCATCTGATGCGCTTGTTCCATTAAGTTCTCCGTCAAATGGAATAACAGTGCAGTTCCATACTTCTCCATGAGTTGTATTTCCAGAACCCAAAACATTGAACAAATTGTTTGTTGACTCTGATGATGTATTCAATACATTGTCTTTATACCACAGATAATAATATAGCAATATTGTTCCATTCTCAACATCAGTTGCATTTACAGTAACATTGCAGTAAAGGTCATCTGTAGTTACAGGAGCATTTGGTGTAACATCAACAGTTGGAGCAAATGGAGCGTCATTTACAGGAGTGATATTTACCAAGAACCAGTCTGTTCCATTCAACCCAGAAGGATCAAATGCAGTGCAGCTTATATTTACAATCCCTGTGAAGTTAAAGCTTGAAGTGAGATTTAAAATCTTTGTCAAATTGCTTGCTATTGCAGTCAAATTTATGCTGTTTGTTGCACAGCTCCAGTTGATATTCTCATCTTCATCATTTATGTCTGTTACATAATTGCTCAGGTTGATTGTATCATTGAAAGTATCTTCAGGTATGTTCCAATAAGTAAGGTTGCTTAAATTAACAAATGGCGCAGGGTTTGCAGTTATAGTCACAGTATCAAGCTTAGTTATATTTGTGAACGAGCTGTTCCTGCAGGTTACATTGTAATTGAAAGTTCCTGCTGAAGCAAATGTCCTGTTGAATTCATAAAGGAAAGAGCTGCTGTTATAATCCATCTGTCTGGATGCATTTGTAAATCTTATTGTGCAGTTAGCGCCCATTATCGTGCTTCCGTCTGTGCTGTTAGTATAGTTTGCAAAGAATTTTACCATATCAGAAGGATATTTAGTTATTCCAGAATAAGGCTTTCCATCTGTATTTGTCTCATCCCAAATGACAAGATGAGAATCAGTATCAATTGTGAATGTCCAGTTCTGGTCATTCCAGTCGTATCTGCTCTGCGCATCATAAGCCAAGCAGTTCCAGTTATAAGTTGCATCAGCAAGGTCATTGAAAGCAAAGCTTTCTGTTGCATTTAATGTTGAAGCTTTTCTGTGGTATTCTTGAGAAATTTCTGTTGCAGAAAGGCTTCTGTTCCACAAAGTCAGCTCGTCAATTGTTCCATTGAAATAATAGCAAGGATTTCCACCAGACCATACGCCGCTGCATTGTAAAGTTCCTATGTATACTGGCTGATCACCATTTTCAAGGCTGGTTATACTGCCTATACCATCATCGTCTGTCTGTAAAACTCCATTTATATAGAATTTTGCATCATCAGTTGCAGAACTCCAAACAACAGAAACATATTGCCAAGTTCCAAATGTAATTGCGTTGTTAGGTGTAGCTTCTTGAACTGGGTTTTGATTAAGTTCTTCTGAAAGAACTAACATTAATTTTCCATTGTTATTAAAATATAAAGAATATTCATTTTTCATTGGACTAGTATAAGAATTATATTTGCTCAGGATAGAGCTAGTAGCACCGCCTGGAGTTGATTTAGGAACAAAAGGATAAATCCAACCGCTGATAGTAAACTCGCCATTTGTTCCAGTAAAGCTCAAACTGTAATCATCTGCAACTGCAACATAATCATTTATTCCGTCAAAGCTTCCTCCTCTAAGGATTTTTCCATTCGCAGTTGTTGTTGCGCCATTCTGCGCAGTTCCATGGTTTCCTGTTCCAGAAGAATCAACAACTTCATTTGCAACACCTGCCCAGCTTGCTTCATTCATCTTCCAGTAGCCAACAAGCATTGAAGT
>JAGVIO010000174.1 GCA_020056025.1 archaeon | reverse complement strand
GAAGGAACACACACAAAAATATACGAAGAGCTGGTCAAATATGCAAATGGCCCGAAATGCACATTTCCTGATGCAAAATGCCTTGAGCCATGCCCATTTGGTCAAGAACAGGGATTGGCAAGGCTTGTTTAGGGTAAAAAATGAAAGGAAAATTCATAGTTTTTGAAGGAATAGACGGCTGCGGAAAAGGAACGCAGATGAAGAAAGCTGCTTCTTACATTTTTGACCTTAACAAAGATTTTGATGTATATATCACTAGAGAACCAACCAGGGATTTCAAAGAAATCAGGCAAAGGATGGCATCAGGCACAGACGTGAAAAAAGATGCAGAATGGTATGCCCATGCCTTTGTCAGCGACAGGAAAAATCATGCAGATAATTACATCAGGCCTGCGCTGGAAAAAGGTACGCATGTGCTTTGCGACAGGTTCAAGTATTCGACTCTTGCGTATCAGCATGCGCAGGGCATGAAATTAGGCCATTTGATAGAAATGCACAAAGGCATTTTGGTTCCTGATCTTATTTTAATTTTTGACTGCCCAGCAAGCGTTGCTTTTGAGAGAAGAAAAAAAGAAGGGGCAACAGATGTTTTTGACAAGGACCTAAAATTTCAGGAAGAGCTAAGGAAGAATTACCTGAAGCTTAAAAATGAGCTATCAGATGAGAATATAGTAATAATAGATGCAACAAAATCAATTGAAGAGGTATTTGACGAAGTCAAAAAGCACTTGTCAAAGATATTGTAATTATTCTTCTTTCTTCTCTTCTAGAAATGCTGTCAATGTCTGGTTCTCCTTTATTGTGTTATAGCTCACTAATGGCTTTATCATATTCCCACCTCTTTTTTAAAATCTGTATAAGGCAAACCCTAAAATTGCCTTATACATATCAACTCTTTTGAATCAAATTGCAGCGCTACTTAAGGCCAGTGCTGCCAAAGCCCCCTTCTCCCCTTGATGTGTCATCGAGATTTTCAACAATTTCCAGCTCAGCCTGCTCTACCTTGTTGATTACCATTTGAGCTATCTTCATGTTTTTCTCGACAACAAAATCTTGATTTCCGTGATTTATGAGAATGACTCCAACAACACCCCTGTAACCAGCATCAACTGTCCCAGGAGTATTCACAACGCTTATGCCATACTTGGCAGCAAGCCCTGATTTTGGCCTGATCTGCGCTTCATATCCGATTGGAACAGCAACCTTGATTCCAGTTGACACAACTTTTCTTTCACCTGGCTTCAGAACAAAACTTTCTGCAGAAAAAAGATCCATACCAGCATCGCCTGGATGCGCATAAGAAGGAACAGCGACATCTTCGACCTTTTGAATCCTGATTTTCATCAAATTCTTAAAATCAAACAGGTATTTAAATAATATGCTGATGCAAAATATATGTTCTGGATTATATAATAGAAGGAAACACCATTATTAAATTACTAAGAAATAAAAACCCTTAATCTTTTTTCCTGAAATCCATCATGGAATTTATCTTGTGCTCAATAACATCGCCTGACTCAGCATCAATCTTGACATTTATCGTGTTGAACGCCTGCGTGATTAAAATCATGTTCCATATCTGCTGCTCGCCGAGATTCTGCACAATCCCGATTATCTGTATAGGGTCATTTCCCTTGTACTTCTCTTTTTGTATATTATTTGCAATCACAGTTGCTTCAAAGATATCAAAATTGATCTTTTTGACGTCAAGAGGATTTATTTTAACATTCTCTTTCTGGAAAATCTCATCCTCCTGCTCTTCTCTTATCTCATTTTCTATGACGAAAGTAAAAATCTTGTGCGTCTTGTCATTATAATATCCAATCTTCCATGGCTTTTGCTCTTTCTGCATCATTGAAAATCCAGAGCATAGATAGCAATGCTTGTTCTCTTTCTTCCATCTCTTATAAATATCAGAATTCTCCAGCTTTTCCAGCGCTGTCTTGAACAATTGCATTTTGATTCCAAAAAGACTAAGCTTTATATATTTTACGATACAAATTTGACAATATGCCAAAAATTAGCAGTGAGCTCAAAAAGCTGTTGGAAAACCAGCATTATTCATTCATAGGCGAACATTCTGCAATAAAGATATGTGAATGGACAAAGAAATCATTGTTAGACAAAGGCTTCTGCTACAAAGAGCAGTTTTATGGGATTAAATCTCACAGATGCTGCCAGATGACTCCAAGCATAGGCTATTGCACAAACAAATGCATCTTCTGCTGGAGGCCCATAGAATACACAGAAGGAACATCGATGAAAGGCAAAGTAGACCAACCAAAACAATTGATAGAAAATGCGATAATTGCCCAGAGAAAGCAGCTGATAGGCTTTAAGGGCAACAAGAATGTAAACCTAAAAAAGCTGGAAGAAGCTTTGCATCCAAACCAGTTTGCAATTTCATTGTCAGGTGAGCCTACTTTATATCCAAAATTAGGAGAGCTGATAAAAGAAATAAAAAAGATTAAAGCCACTTCTTTTGTCGTCTCAAACGGCATGCACCCAGAAGCACTGAAAAAGCTAAAGCCATTGCCGACAAACCTTTACATCTCTTTAGATGCT
>JAGVIO010000143.1 GCA_020056025.1 archaeon | reverse complement strand
TAAGCACCCAATTCATGATTTTACAGAAGAGCTTGCAGGTTCAGGCAGAGTGAAAGATGAGCCGGTTCCTTATTGCATGGAATGCGAAGAAGAGCCGAAACAGGACGGAAGCATAATTGCAGAGAACAAGCATCCAGAAGATTTCTTTTTTTAACAGATCATCCTTTGATACAACCAATCGGCTTTAATCTGACAACCAATTTCCCGATTCCGGCATCATGGCTTACTTTGACAACTTCATCAACATCCTTTCAAATTTAGGATTCTTGATTATTCTATAAAATCTATTCAAGGAGTATAAACAATTAAATTATGATTTTCTGTCCACTGGTCACTGGACAGGTGGGGGCGGGCAAGGTATATAAACCCTAAAATCATTTACATTGTTGATACAATAAATTATCGTGATTTTATATGAAAAATAATCAAAAAACACATGTGAAAATTTGTAAAGATAGAGATAACTTTAAGTTTACTATTCCCTTAAGATTGATTAGAGCATTAAATGCGAAAACTAATGATTATATTAAGATAATCTTCACTGATTTTGGTTGTGAAACAGTAATTAAGATACCTAATAAATCTAAAAGTAGAAAGTATCTACAGATTAAATTAAATATTCCTTTTGAATTAATCGACACTATAAATCCTAAAGATGGGGATTTGCTTAATTTAGAAATAGAATTAATCGAGAATTTAAGATCAAATAATTTATTGAATAAGGGTTATTTAGATATACTCTCTGCAATACCTCTAACTATAGAGAATAAGAACATATTAATAGAAACTTTAGAGGAAGATGTACTTAAGATTTGGTACTTTAATAAAACAAAACCCAAACCCCTGATTATTAAGAGATTCATTAAAATTGATAGAAATCTGGGAGAATTCTTTGGTTTAATGCAGGCAGAATCTGGTAAGAAAGGAAATAAATTCAGCTTTACTAGTATATTACTAAGTGAAATTAAGCAGTTCAGAGATTATTTGAGTCATTTTAAAACTAACAAGAGTTGGAGATATACTCTGCATTATTCATCTAAGATTAATGATATTAAGGATGAAATTAATAGATTAAAAGATTATTTAAATTTAGAGAATAATAAAATCTTTCTGGCCAAGAATAAATGTATTAAGCATACCGCTTACGTAATTGATGTAACTTCTGTAGTATTAAAAACTATAATGATTCATTTATTAAAGACGTTGAGGTCTTATATAGCGGATACTGAAGAATTAACAGATGAACTAAACAGATTTGCGATAGGGTTTATCATCAAGGATTTAATTGGTGATGGCACTGTAATTATTAATAATTCTAATAAAGGGTTACAAGTAAATATTTCAGAGCCAGATTTAGACACCCAAAGAGATATTATAAATATTTTAAAGAAGTTTAACATTGATTCATACTCCCAAGGTATTAAGATACAATTGTCCACAGATTTCAAGAGTTGTTTATGGTTATTTGAAAATGGCGCTTTTAAAGGACATAATTATAATCGCAGCAAACTTTTATATTATATACTCCATAATTATTATTTTACTTGTTTATATCAGAGATTAAATCTCATAAAACGTTCTATTCCGATTAAGGATTTTGAAACTCTAAGTAATCTTTCTTACAAATCTGCAGCAAAATATCTTAGCGATAACAGCAAAAGAGGATTTATTAGTATAGATTCAGTAAGACCTACTCTTTATTCATTAAGCAAAAATGGAGAAAAATATATTCAATTAATAGAAGAAGCTAAGAAAGAATATTGCGAATTATCCCTTAACCACCCCTATTGGAAGCAGCCTCGCTACTTTTCTCCCTATTCCTGCCTTATCTGAAACATCAATGACATCCTCAATCTTTTTGTATGCTCCAGAAGCCTCTTCTGCAATTCCTTGCCATGAAGCTCCTTTGACAAAAATACCTTGTTTTCCCAATTCTTTGACAATATCTTCTCCTCTGAAAGATCTTATTGCTTCATGCCTTGACATAACTCTTCCTGCTCCGTGCGCAGTGCTTCCAAATGTCTGCTCCATTGCTTCTTTTGTTCCGGCAAGAATATAAGATGAAGTTCCCATTGTGCCAGGGATAATTATTGGCTGCCCAACTTCCCGATAAGTTGAAGGAATTTCTTTTCTTCCAGGCCCAAATGCACGTGTTGCTCCTTTCCTGTGCATAAATACCTTTTTCATTTCACCATCAATCTTATGTTCTTCGACTTTTGCGATATTATGCGCAACATCATAAAGCGTTTCAATTTCATTGTCTCCTATTCCTAGTACATCTTTGAAAGCTAATCTTGTTTGATGCCCTAGAACATGCCTGTTGCACCATGCAAAATTGGCAGCAGCAGCCATTGCCTTGAAGTATTTCTTTGCAACATCGCTTCCAGCAGGAGCATAAATCAGTTCCCTGTCAGGCAAAGTCTTTACAATCTCAGGGAAATTGTGTTCCATCAATCTCAGATAATCAGAGCACACCTGATGCCCCAATCCTCTGCTTCCGCAATGAATCATGAAAAGCACTTGCCCTTCTTTTTTTATTCCATAAGTTTTTGCAACTTCTTTGTCAAATATCTTGTCAACATACTGCACTTCCAAGAAATGATTTCCAGAGCCAAGAGTAGCTATCTGGTTTCTTCCTCTTGATTTTGCAGCACTGGAAACTTCTTTTGCATCAGCTTCTTCCATATGCCCGTCTTCTTCGCTGTGCTTGAGGTCTTTCTCATTACCATAGCTGTTTTCAACAGCCCATTTTGCTCCTTTGTTTAGAATATTATCTAATTCTTTGGGCTCAACTCTTATATTGCTCCCTCCAAGTCCTGCTGGGCAATATTTGAAGATCGAATTCATCAAATCCTTTATTTTTGGCTCTACATCTTCTCTCTGAAGTTTTGTCCTGAGAACCCTAACTCCGCAATTAATATCATATCCGATTCCGCCAGGCGAGATTCCTCCGTTTTCATAATCAAGAGCAGCAACTCCTCCGATGGGAAAACCATAACCTTCATGTCCATCAGGCATTACCAAAGAATATTTGTAAATCCCAGGCAAAAATGCAACATTCTTTCCCTGCATAAGAGTCCTATCTTCCTGCATCTTTGCAAGCATCTTTTCAGTTGCATACACTCTGCATGGAACCCTCATGCTTCCTGTCTTAGGAATCTCCCACAAGATATCAGATATTTTTTTGATTTCGATTTTGTCAGCCATATTCTCACTTATATATCCACAACAACCTGCACCATATATGAATTTTTCTCTTTTTTGATTTCCATCTCTTGATAAGTTACTGCCTTTATACCTTTCTCAGGAGAATATTTTTCAACACCTTTGTCTCCGACAATGTTTGCATTCAAACTAAAACCTTTCTTCTTCTTAATAATTTTCAGCTCTTTAACAGAAGAAAGTAAAAACTCCTCACTATCCAAAAGAATCAGAAACTGCTCAAGAAAATCATAAAGCAATGCTTTCTCATCTTCAGACGAAACAGAAATCTCTTTGGCAAATTTGGCTTTAACCTTAGAAGGCTCAACAATCACAGAAGCCATTGCCAGAGCAGCATTAATAAAAGCCTCTTCAAGAGTTCTTCCGTAAGCTCTGAACTTCACATCAGCAGTATGCGGCAAAAATTTGAATTTCATACAGCAATAAAAACAATCAATCTTTAAAAACCTTTGCGAGAATTCACAGATGCCTGTGATGCTCTCTATGCTCTTTAGCAGTTGTCAGTGTCAATATGAGTTTGCTTATCTCCATCATGACAAACCCTGTGAAAGATATTCCGATTATCTTTATCCATGCATTCCAGTCAAGGGCAATTGTTCCGAACATAGGCTGCAGCGGAGCCCAGTAGATTACCAGCAGCTGTATTCCTACAGACAATGCAATTGCACCCATCAGCCATAGATTGGTGAAAGGATTCAGCTTTTTCCATGAATAGAACAATGATCTGCTTGAAAGCACAGCAAACATCTCAAACATGACAAGTGTAGTGAAAGCAACTGTCTGTGCCATCTTCAGATTAACATCCTTGTATTGCATGAACATAAACAAAGTGCCAAGCCCCATTATCATTCCAAAGATAATTATACTGAAAAACATCCTTGCAGATATAGGCCTCTCTTTAGGATCTCTAGGAAGCCTTTTCATCACAGAGTTGTCAGAAGGCTCAAATCCCAAACCAAGTGCAGGAAAATCATCAGTAAGCAGATTCATCAGCAATATCTGCAGAGGTATCATCGGCAAAGGAAAATTCATCATTATTGCCAGAAATACAGATACAATCTCTCCTGAATTGCAAGAAAGCAAATACCTTGTTGACTTTATCATCTTGTCATAGATATTTCTTCCTTCATTTATCGCATTGACTATAGTAGAGAAATTATCATCAACAAGCGTTGCTTCAGAAACCTCTTTTGCAACATCTGTTCCTGTTATTCCCATCGCAATTCCGATATCTGCTTTTTTCAAAGCAGGAGCATCATTCACACCGTCTCCGGTCATTGCAACAATATGCCCGTTTTTCTTAAGAGCATTGACCACTCTTAATTTCTGTATAGGCAATGCCCGTGCAATAATCCTTATATGCTCAATTTTCTTGGAAAGCTCGTCATCGCCCATTCTTTCAATATCTTCTCCGCTGAGCACCATATCTCCTCTTTCAAACAAGCCTATCTTCTTAGCAACAGCCCTGGCAGTCGGTGGAGCATCTCCTGTTATCATGATCACTTTTATGCCTGCTTCTTTGCACAATGCAATAGAGTCAGCCACTTCATCTCTTGGTGGATCAATCATTCCTACAAGGCCTATGAAAACAAGCTCTTTTTCAACACTCTTCAGGTTGTATTCCTTTAAATGTGTGACATCTCTGTACGCAACTCCGAGCATTCTTAGCGCATCTTTTGCAAAATCATCATTTACAGACATGATTTTTTCAATGTCTTTTGCTGTTATTCTCCTGATTTTTCCATTTTCAAATATTCTGTCGCATTTTTTAATCAATAAGTCAGGCGCTCCTTTGACATATGCTTCTGTTCTCTTGTTTCTCTGGTTCTTGTATATCACACTCATCATTTTCCTGTCAGAATCAAACGGCAGCTCTTCAACAAATGAAAAATTATTTTTTATATCTGTTTCATCAATTCTTGCTTTTTTTGCAAGGACAATCAAAGACCCTTCAGTAGGATCTCCTAAAATTTCATATTTTTCTTTATTTTTTGTGAGCTTTGCATTGTTGCACAGATATCCTATCCTTGATAGGAGTTCAAATTCATTTGTATTTTTTTGCTTGCCTTCATAATAAAACTCTCCCTTAGGATAATAGCCGCTGCCAGTGACATCTATGATCCTACTGTCTGAATAAATCTTAGTCACAGTCATCTGATTCTTAGTGAGTGTTCCTGTCTTGTCAGAGCAGATTACAGTTACTGCTCCTAAACTTTCTGCAGCAGGCAGTTTCTTGATAAGCATATTCTTCTTTGCCAGTGTCCTTGTTCCCATGGACAGGCCGACAGTCACAATAACAGGCAATGAATTTGGCACAGAAGCAACAGTAAGGCTCAATGAGAAAAGCAGCATGCTTGCAAATGACGCTTCATTTTTCAGGACTCCTGCAATAAACACAACCACTATCAGGCACATTACACCGATTCCTATCTGCCTTGCCATCTGCGAAAACTTTTTCTGCAGCGGTGTTTCGCTTGTTTCAGTTGTCTGCAGTGATTTTGCAATCTTTCCGAATTCTGTTTTCATTCCAGTTGCTGTGACAATCCCTTTTCCTTTGCCGTACGTAATAACAGTTCCTGTGAAAGCCATATTTTCCTGGTCAGCAACAGAAGTTCCTGTCTTATACTGCATTATTACTTTTTTAGAAGGCACAGATTCTCCTGTCAGTGAAGCTTCGTCAATCTGCAGGCTTGAAACTTCAAACAGTCTGGCATCAGCAGCGACAATATCTCCTGCTTCAAATATGATTATATCTCCAGGCACAGCTTCCCTTGCAGGAATCTTTAATTCATTGCCATCTCTGATGACCCTGGCAGTTGGCGCAGATATCTTTTGCAGAGCTTCAATTGCCTTTTCAGCCCTGTATTCCTGGACAAAGCCTAATACAACAGTCAATGTGATGATTCCAAACATTGCAAGAGAATCCAAAGCTTCGCCAATGAACAAAGACAGCAGTGCTGCAAATATCAGCAGCCATAGCAGCGCATTCTTGAACTGGTTGGCAACTAGGGTCAATATGACAGATTTTCTTTCTTTTTGTATCTCATTATAGCCATGCTCCTGCAGCCTCTTTTTGGCTTCATGCTCAGCAAGCCCTTTTGGAGAAGTTCGCAGTCTTTTGAATGCTTCTTCAAAAGGAAAGTTATAATAATATTCAGCCATTTTACCACTTAATATTTCTTTAGCAAATCAGTGATAGATGCACCGATTGCGCAGGGCATTGATATTAATGCTACAAGTTTCCAGACTCCAAAAGGAGTGCTGATGATTTCAGGCAGGGCATTAAGCCCGAATAAATATACCAGGAAAATTGCAGTAATTGCAGCCACACAATAAAATGCAACTATTCTTTTGAGCCAGAATTGCCCAAATTTCCTTTC
>JAGVIO010000155.1 GCA_020056025.1 archaeon | reverse complement strand
GTTTTCATTTTTGAGATATGCTCCTTGAATCTAATGATTGCAAGCTCTCTCCATCGTTTGTTATCTTTCAAATCCTGAAACTCTCTTATCACTCCATTATAATCTAGCTTCAGCTTTTCAATCGGATACATGGACATTCCAAATCCTTCAGTGCTGAACTGAACATCTTTTCCGACGACACGGACAAATATTATCTGTGTTCCCAGATAAAACATTAGATCAGTCATCTTATACCACAGCTTTCTCTATTGCAAGAACTTTATTATAAAGCCTTACAAGCATGTCTATATCCGTGACAATCTCTCCATTCTCCAGTCTTATTGCTCTGCCCATTTGCGTAGGCACTTCAATAATTTCTGCAGATGTAGATGGCTTGTCTTTCTTTGGCTGTTCTTCTTCAATCACTTTATATTTTTCATTAGCCATCAAGTATATTAGAAATTATTATTTATAAACTTATCTCATCTATTCATCCATTAATCATATCAATGCTCGCTTTGACTGCAATATAACTTCCTATAGACATAATAATAATCCCAAGCCATTTCGTATATATCACTGCAAGTTCTTCAAATCCATTTATAAATACACTTAATCCAGAAAGGATTATCAAAAATGATGAGAATAAGATAAGAGTATAATCTTTAATCCAAAGACCAAGAGCAAAAATACCGAATGCAAGTAGAATGAATATGTATATTGCTGCTACCATTTTATATAAAAATAAAGAGAAGCATAGTATATAAATTTTACTTTATTATACTATGCTCCTATTATCTAAAAAATAAACTATTCTATTTAATACAGAGGGTTTACATTAAACCACTGTTTCTCAATCCTTGAGCAGCTATACCAATGGCTGATGTAGCAATAGCAAGGCAGTAGAACAGAGTTGTAAGTCCAAGCAAAGTATCTGATGCACCTGTGATGTTTCCATCAGCCTGTGCCGTTCCTACTTGCTGTGCGACAGTTGGAGCAAGAGATGTTCCAACAAGTATTACAATAAAGCCTCCAATAAGATTTCCTAACATTTTGTTTTAATTTCTACCCTCCTCAAGAAATTTTAAATGTTATTCCTTTTTATACCCTTCTTCATAAAAATACATTTATAAATATAAAGTAGATTGTAATCTAATGGCAGATGAAGAATATTCAAATGATAACTCTGACCAGAAAATTTCAAAGTTCAATTCTACAATAGCGATTCTTTATCGCATTGACAATCTTTGGAAGGATGCACATAATCATGCCAGGAGTGGAGAGATGATGAAATGGAACTTTGACCTGGATAGAGTATGGTGTGAATTGTATGATGACGTTGATGAAGAACAGATTACTAAATTTAATTCCTTTAATGATACAATAAAAGAAAATCTGAAGAATGGAGAAAAATTATATCAGGCAATCCTTTCAAAAGAATTATTCTTGAGACTTCTGCAGAAAAAGCAAGGCAAAGGTGTTGCATATCAGGATTCAACAGCAGAATACATGGATTAAAATGATAGAATTGGGTTATGGAGTATCTAAACATTTGAAACATGTATGGGATAAGAATACTCTTGAATTTATGAAAAGAAAGAATCTTGATAAAGTTTACATTGTTGATGGAAGGGAACGTTCTGGAAAAAGTTTATTTGCAATCCAACAAGCATGCTATCTTGATCATTCAATGTTGGAATCTCCAGAAAAACTTTGTAGCAGGATAGCTTTTACTCCTCAAGAGTTCAATGACATCTGCAGAAATACTATTAATGGATGTGTGATTTATGATGAAGCCTTCAGAGGTTTATCTTCCAGAGGAGCAATGAGCAAAATTAACAAATATCTTATTCAAACTTTGATGGAGATGGGACAGAATAATAATATTGTATTCATTGTCCTACCTGCTATATTCATGTTGGATATTTATCCTGCTATGTTGAGAAGTGATGGTCTTTTTCATATTTATATTAATAGAAAAGATGGAAAGAGATATTGGAATGGATATAATAGGAATGATAAGAATAGAATCTATCAGATGGGAACAAAGAAAGGATGGAACTATTTGTTTGGAACTAGAATGAAGGATAGATTCTACGGAAAGTTTCCTGGAGGTGTAGAATTTGAGAAAGCATACCTTGCAAAGAAAGCTGCAAGCTTCAAACACATGGTTAAGAGTGATGACATGAGTGCAGAAGCTGAATTGATTGCAAAGATAACAAGATTGCATGATATTGAAGGGTTAAGTTATGAAAAGATTGGAGCTATTGAGGGATTTAGTGAGGGAAAGGCCAGGCAACTGCAC
>JAGVIO010000050.1 GCA_020056025.1 archaeon | reverse complement strand
GTTTTGCAGAATTGTGGACAAACACTCCTGATGCAAGAGCAAAATTGTGTGTGCCAGGAACTTCAATGTCATAAACATCAATCCTTTCAGTCAGTATCTCTATAGATTTTATCTTGTGGTTGAAATTCTCAACAGCAATTGGATTATAATTCATTGAAAACATACTATCTCTTGTGCTTAACAAGAATAAATTATTTGATTCATTTTTCTGTTCTTCAATTTCAAGAATTTCCTTTTTTCTCAACGGCATCAATGAATCTGATTTCTTTAGCATTGCAGCTGGCTTGTAACCTCCGTCTATGAGCATAAACAAATGGTCAGGAGTGCATTTTATCTCTTCATCATTATCAAGTATTATATTAACAACTTCTGCATTTGCTTTAGTCATTCGAGGATAAAGTATCTTCTGTATTCCAATTTTTCCATCATCTAGTATAGTGTAACAATAATTCTCTTTTCCTTTTTCATGTTCTTCAATCAGCTCAATAAAAGATATATTTCTTCCGTCTGCAAGAGCAATCTTAGTATCCCCTGAAAAACAGCCTCCGGCTGAATCTCCTTCCACAATGAAAATTTCAGACTTTGCAGGATCCTCTTCCTGGCAGTCAGCCAGTTTCCCAGGCAGTGAGCCAGCAGAAAGAACTCCTTTTCTTCTTGCAATATCCCTTGCTTTTCTTGCAGCCTCTCTTGCCTCTGCTGCATTGATCAGTTTCATAAGCATAGATTTTGCAACAGCAGGATTCTCTTCAAGGAATGAAGTTAACTTGTCAAAAACAATAGACTCAACAATTCCTTTCACTTCAGAATTTCCAAGCTTTGTCTTTGTCTGTCCTTCAAACTGCGGCTGAGGTAATTTCACAGAAATAACAGCAGACAGGCCTTCTCTTATGTCATCTCCTGTAAGCTTGATTTCCTCTGACTTTGCTTTTTTTGTATAATTGTTGAAAACCCTTGTCAAAGCAGCCTTGAAGCCGTTAAGATGAGTTCCTCCCTCATGGGTATTGATGTTGTTTGCGAATGAAAAAACATTTTCCTGGTAGCTTTCATTGTACTGCATTGCAATCTCTGCCTGGATCTTGTCCTGCTGTTTTTCAAAATATATCACGCCGTTTATAGGATTCTTGTTCTTGTTGATATACTCTACAAAAGAGATTATTCCTCCGTCATACTTGAAAGTGCTGTCCTTGTTTGTCCTCTCATCCTTCAGATATATCTCAAGCCCTTTGTTCAAAAATGCCAGTTCACGCAGCCTTGTTGCCAGTATGTCATAATGGAACTCCACTGTCTCAAATATTTCAGGGTCTGGCTTGAATCTTATTGCTGTCCCGGTGCCTTCTGCATTTCCAATCTCCTGCAATTTTGATACAGGCTCTCCTCTGCTGTATTTCTGCAAATATCTTCTGCCGTTTCTCTTTATCTCGACAGCAAGCTCTATGCTCAAAGCATTTGTTACAGTGATTCCCACTCCGTGCAGCCCTCCTGAAACTTTGTAAGTGTTCTCGTCGAATTTTCCTCCTGCATGCAGTTTTGTCATCACAACCTGCACAGCAGGAATGCCTAACTGAGGATGTGTATCAACAGGGATTCCCCTTCCGTTGTCAGTTACGCTTATGCTGCCATCGTCATGGATTATGACTTGTATCTTTGTGCAGTACCCAGCCATAGCCTCGTCAATGCTGTTGTCAATTGCTTCATAGACAATGTGATGCAGTCCTCTTACAGAAGTATCTCCGATATACATCCCAGGCCTTTTCCTCACAGCAGCTAGGCCTTCAAGAACTTTTATCTGCTTTGCTGTGTATTCCTCTGGCTTTTTCTGCCCAGGGTCTGTCTTGGCTTCGGTTTTTGCTTCAGGTTTTATTTCTTTTTTCTGTTCCATTTTTCAGTTGAAAACTTTCTTTTTTTGCGCTAAAATAATCAAAAATCAGCTCTCGAATAGTAAAATTTAATGTCTCTGGCTTTATAAGCTTTTCGGTTCATTTCTCGACGGAAAATTTGCTGAAAAGCATAAGAAAATCATGAAAAAAACAGGAAAAGAAAGTATAAAGGTAATCAAGAAAATGTGACATCCTCCCCGCACTAAAGTGCGGGGCTTCCAGTGAAGCCGCTTAAGGATGTTTGGTGTATATCTCTTTGATTTTTTATATAATCATCAACTATT
>JAGVIO010000008.1 GCA_020056025.1 archaeon | reverse complement strand
TTATTATTGCTGCTTATTTTTTTCAGATATCTCTACTGCATCCAATACTTCATAAGATAATCCGCTGCAGTCGTCACAAAGTACACTAAGAGTTCCTGCACAACTATACATGCCTTCTGAACTTATATTTGGCATTTTATCTTTTGTCTCTGCTTTCATATAACGGCATAAAGAATGGTTGCCTGAAAACTTATAGAGCACAAAATATTTTGGAGCAACTGAGTCAAAGATTACCATTGCCAATTCATCTTTTGAAAATAAATCTAATTTATTTGTTGTGCCAAGGTCATGGTCTTCAGAATCATCCGAATAAGTTGACCAGTCGTTCCTTGATTCAAAAGATAACAAAAGAGTTCCTTCCTTTTCCAAAAGAATTTTTTGTATGCCATATCCGCCGCTTCCATAACTGTGCGAAAAATCATAATCCTTAGTTAAAATATATTCATCATTTCCGTTTGAAAGGCTGTATCTCTTTGATGTTGTATAATTATTGCTTACAGTACTGCTTGAATTTTTCTCTACTGGTGTAGATTTTTGGACATAGCCTTTTGTTTCTAATATTTTCAACACATCTTCTAAGTTAAGATACCTATCTGTTGTTGCAATTGGCTTGTTTTTTGTTTCAGTCATTTTTTTCACCTTTGAAATATTCAAATAGTTTTCTTGAAAGAAGATCATCAACATGCAGATTTACTGTTCCACGTGAAGCAGAACTGCAATCTGGGTCTGATGAATGGACAAGAACCTCATAATAACAATACATAGTCTCTACTTCCATAAGCAGATTATTCGCTTTATCTTGCAGAACGCCTGTAAGTGTATTAGCATTTCCTGTACAATTGCCCCCACTTTCCTCCTCATCTTTTTCAGTCACAATGAACCTATACTGGCTGTTATTGATGGAATAGTTGGTTTGCCTCGTAGAGACTCGCGAATTGTTTTCATCTTTTTTCCATGGCTGCTCTTCAATTTTCAGATTAAATCCTAATTTTTGGAGATAAGGTACTAATTCCAGGAAGTATGATTTAAGGTATCCTCCATAAGAGCGCCTGCTGATTTCATATTTTTCAATCATATTTTTTCACCTGTTTGGAGCTATCGCTAGTGGCTAATGGCTTATTTTTAGATAAACCCAAAGCAGCCATCAGCTTGTCTGCCAACGGATCATTTTCGCAGTTTGTTATTGTTCCGGAAGATGATGAGCTGCATTCTGGTTCGGTTGAATAGAATAAAACACTGGAATATGCAAATTTGCTTTCAAGCTCTACAATCGTGCCTAAATCTTTTTTGATAAGCACTCCGCGATAAGTTCTATCTATATCGCTTGATAAACTATCAGATTTGGATTTGTAAGTTTTGAATATCTGAAATGAATAATTTTCATTGTCGATATTTGATGAAAAAATAAGTTTATCAGTACAATTCTCAGGCGAGTTCTTTATCTCATCTGACAAGGGAATAATTTCCTTTGAATCATAGCCTAAGGATTTTATTAAATCATTTAATCCAAAAAGTCTTCCTTCGACATAATAACCGTTAAAATGGTATTTTTCTTTCATTAATCACGACCCCTCAAGTATTATTTTTGATAATCATTGTGATTGTTATAACAATTACTGGGAGAATTACAATATATTATTTTTGACTATTGAATATATCTTACACTAGTACTATATATTTTGTAAAAAATACTAGTATTTTTCGTAATATTTATATAGGATTATATGATTATTACGGATTGACGAGAACATGAAACGAAAAATAATCAAGCAAGGAAACAATACGTTGACTATAACTTTGCCAAAGAAATATACAGATCGGCTAGGCATAAAAGCCGGTGACGAGATTGAACTAAGCGAGACTGGAAATGTACTTGAGATTAATAGCAAGGAAAGTTCTGAACCTAAAAAAATAACAGTTGAAATACCGAAAGGAACACCTGTTTACGGAAGATATATCTTTATGCCTTATTCTTATGGATATGATGAAATAAAAGTAATTTTCCATGATAATGATGCAATGAGCAAAATCAATAAATATATTCTTTATATGATGGGTTTTGAAATTGTGCACCTTGGTGAAAATTATTGCATCCTTAAAAATATAGCAAGGGGAATGGAAGAAAGTTTTGATACTGTATATACGAGGCTTATGCATCTCACTCTGGATATGGCAAGAATGGTAAAGGAAGAATTGAATTCAAATAAGAAAGAACAAGTAAACAATATAAAAGAAATGGAAGGGCTTGCGAATAAGCTTAACCTTTTTTGCAGGAGGATGCTTAATATAAATGGCTATAAGGACATATCAAGAACGAACTCAATTTATAGATTGCATTGCTTATATGAAGAAATAACAGATTATTTAAGAGACATATGTGAAATTGTCGATAAAAAGGATATTAAAATTGATAGAAGAATAATTGATTCCTTTGATAAATTAATAGAACTCATATCTATTGCTAATTCACTTCATGCAAAAAAGAATATAGAAAAGGCAAGCGAATATGCAATCAAAGAAAAAAAACTTTTAGAAAATGTAAATCAAAATATTGAAGATTCAAATAAGCAAAACATACTCATCTGGTCTGCAATCTCTAAAATAGGAGAATGCCTGCATAATATGTCTGAAGAATTGTTCTGAATTGCAGTTAATATGTAATTCCGTCATTAAAAGGCTCTTTCTTTTTTAGATATTTTTCAATAATTCTATTTCCAAGATACCGGGCATTGTCAAAAATCTTATGAAAAAATTTCCGCTCTGGATTAAACATTTCCCATTCAGATAAGAGTTGATTTATATCGGGCCGTTTATCAGAATCGAAAACAAGACATTTTCTTACAATCCCTCTAAAGGGATGTGGAAGATTTGTGATAAACTCTGCAAAACTTTCCCGATAGGGTACAATAAGCCCCTTTGGAGATTTTTGTATATCTATCTCCGGGTTAAGCATCCTCGAAATTAGAAGGCCTATTGAAAATATGTCTGAACTTTTTGTAGATATTCCAACAAGCAGAGATTCTGGAGCTGCGTAGCTTCTGCCACCTACAGATACACCATGATTCCCAAAATAATAACCATCACTATCAACACAAACTGTAGTTTGAAAATCAGTAAACTTTACATCAAGTTCTTTTGAAATAAGAATATTATTTGGCTTTAAATCGCGATATATGTAACCATTGTCATGCATTGACTTTAGCCCAAGAAGAAGATCTTTAATAATGTTGAATCGTTCAATATCAAGAACATTAACTGGTTTCCATAATTTCCTTTTATTGATTATAATCTCTTCTAGGCTGGAACAATTATCAAGTGTTGCAATATACGGCAAAATAATGTATTTTCTATAAATACCATCTTGACCCAATTCAAAATCCTCATAAATACCATGACTTAGTACTGGAATAAAGTGTTTTGCATCAATTGAAAAAAGACGATTGCTTATGTCTATTTCATTTTCTGTCATGAAAGCATGTTTCCTGAAATATTGCCTTGCGCTCTTCTTTTTTGTCTCTTGATATGTCTTTGAAAGTTTTATTACAATAGGGATTTTACATTTCTCACAAGAATAATCTGCTGAAAAAACCCAGCTTGTGCCACCTTGCGTTAAATACCCGATATTTGCAATTTTATTGCCCTCGGGCAGCAAGATAGTAAGAGAAAAGGGGTAGCTGGACTTAATTTCTTCTTCGCTACATTCAAAATTTGACAAAAAAATAGATTTATCAGGCTGCTTAGAAGATAATATTGTTTTAATTTCAGACCATAATAAATCAACAGGATTTTGATAACAAAAGGCAGTTATAATTGCAGGATTGCCCTTAATTATTTCCCTCTTATCCCTTATTTCTTCAAGATT
>JAGVIO010000188.1 GCA_020056025.1 archaeon | reverse complement strand
TAACTTTGTCTTAAAAAGGTTTGGGTTTTGGAATGGGTTTGCAGGAATTCAATATTTGTCCATTTTTTTATATTCTTTTACCCATTCTCTTGGAAATTTGTGCTTTCTAACATAAGAAATTATTTTCCTTTTGTCAAATGCCAATGTCTTCAGTGATTTGCAGAATCTTTTGTCCAGTTTGACATTTGCCTGTTTTTTTGAGAAATCTAGCAAAAAAGGATACAGCCTGCATTCCAATGGCCTTTTTGTATATATAATACATTTTTTCTTTTTGTTGAAAAATATGCAGTTGCCTTTCTTTTGCTTCAAGACAAGCATATCCCTTCCAGCCATCTTTACAATGTCTGAATATTTCTTGAATCTCTTCTCTTCAGAAGGCAATAACACAGGGCGCAGCTTTCTTATTTCGCCACAGCAGTGTTTTTTGCAGTTTGTGCAGTCTATGCTTATCATTTTTATTCCTTGTCTTTTAACAGTTCTTGCTTATCCTTTAATGAATAGATGGATTCCTTTGTCTCTTCAATTGCTTTCCTGCAAAGCTCTTTCAAGATATTAAGCTTGGAATTTTCAATGCTTGTCTGCGTGCCGTATTGGAAATTCTCCCTCATCTCAATAACATTTCTTTCATTCACTTCCTCATGCTCTGAGATTTTCAATGCTTCAATTATTTCTTCATTGATTTCAATCTTTCCTTCTTCTTTTAAGTTCTCAACCAAAGCAATTGTGCATTCCTGATTTCTTGATTCATAGCCAAATTTAGCAATTATAGCCAGGAAACAATGGTAGATCGTATAGAAACAGGCGCTTACAGACCAGTCTGAAAAAGGTGATTTTTCAAAATACATTATTGCCTTGAAGTTATGCTCTGCTTTTTCTACATGCTTCTTTGCTTCTTCCAAGTTTGGCTCAGTCTTAACCAAACCCCTGTGCCTTTTTCCTTCTTTCAAAGCATCCTGCGCTTTCTTAAGGCACCATTTCATCTTATTTTCTGCTTGCGACATCTTTTACCATCTCCAAGTACAGTTCATATCCATGAAGCACTATTCCCTCTTTTACAGCATTGATTATAACCTTGTCTTTTTTCTTCAAATTATCCTTAAAATCACCTGTTGTCTGATTGACTGGATGTATCTTTTTTATAAGCATCTGATTTTTCTCTTTGATTATCTCGCTGATTTTATTGCTATTTTTCTTGTCAAACACCAAAAGCAAATCCATATCGTTTGCTACCTTTGGATTTCTTGCAAAAGAGCCGAACATGACAACTACATAAACATACTTGAACAATTCCTTAAACTCATCTTTCCATCTCTGAAATGGCTTTGCCTCTTCCATAAGCAAAGTCTCGACATTTTTCAAAGCATATTGATTGTTGTAATCAATAGAGTAAAACCTTGCTTTTCCGAAATTTTTTCCTTTTACTATCGTGTCTGCTTCCAATGCTTTCAATACCTTGAAAGCGCCTACTCTTGTCCTTTGCACTTCCTTTGAGATTGTGCTTGGATTATAATCTGCAGTAAAGTCCTTGAACAGCCTTAATACAATTTCCTTTTCCAAAGTTGTTGTTGCAGTCATGTTAATTATTAGTTAACATATGTTAATTGATAGTTACTATATAAAACTTTCGGTTTTTGGCAAAATATGCCTTAATTTAATATTCTCCTAAGCTTTTCTGGAACTGCTGCTCTGCAACCTTCCTGTAAGAAGACCATGTTTTCCTGAATATCTCCGGATATTTGCTCCAGTTATTTTTCAGGAATTCAACAGTAACAGGATCAGCAGGATATCCAGAGCCAAAATTCTGCTTTATTTTTTTCTTTAGCTTCTCGATTTCCCTATCGCGCGTCACTTTTGCGATTATTGATGCAGCTGAGACAACAGGATATTTTACATCTGCCTTGTGCTCTGCAACAACCTCCAGTTCCTTGTCATTAAGGCGTTCTCTGATATAAGAAGCATATGCTTTTGTATTGTTTGAAGGGCAGTCTAAAATTACCTTGTCTGGCTTTAATTTGTTTATCATCTTTGCAGAAGTTATTGCCTCAAGCCAGTTCAGATTCAGATCAGGTGATTCCAATGCAGCATCAATTTCCTGAGGAGAAAGAATAGCAATCTCTGTCTTTTTCGCAATCTCTTTTATCCTGTCAAAAAGGCCTTCTCTTTGTTTTGGTGTTAAAAGCTTTGAATCCTTGACTTCAATCTCTTGTAATTTAGGAATATCTTTCTCATCAACAAGAAGAGCGCACATGACCATCGGGCCTATAACAGGGCCTCTTCCTGCTTCTTCAACACCGCATATTAATGCCATGATATTCAAGAATTAAAATCTGTATTTAAAGGTTTGGAAATTCCTTCTTCGGATAAATCTGAATTATATTATCAAAACTGATTTTAGCAAATGCCCTGACAACTTCTGGATTGAATTCTATTTTCCTTATTTCCCTTATTTTTTGCATCCTTTTGTCATCTAATTTTAATTTTGTGGCCTGCTCTGCCTCATCAAGGCCTATTCCTGATTTTTCCTTCAATTCAACCATCACCTCATCATAGCTGAAGTCATATGACCTGTACGGTCTGTTAGAGAGCATAGCATCAACTGAATCAGCAACAGTCAATATCTGTGCTGCTAATGCCAGATATTCTAATTTCTTTTTGTCAATGATCCTGGAACTGCTTTTTAGGTCATCATACTCCTGATAATACCTGTGATGCTCATTTATGATCTTAAATACAAGATTGTCATTCAGTTCCTTAAACATATTAAGCCCGGGATTATTTTTATCAGCAGCAAGGACTGCTGCAGCAAAAAGTATTGACGAGTAAGAAGCATGATGATCTATCAAATATCTCTGCTTTTTTGCAAGCTCTTCTCTGGGCAAAAACCAAAACTCTTCTTTCAGTTTTCTTTTGAAAAAATCATGAAACCTGTATGCAATCTCAGCGTATTTTATTTTTTCCTCTGGCAAGCCAAGTATCCTGGCAGTAGGCACTGCAGTTGCCGCAACCCTTTTTCCATGGGCGATTCCATAGACATCATAAAGTTCAGGGCATTCTACTTTATTCTGCTCAGTGCTCGGCTCAATCAATTCTTCGAGTAGTTCGACTGTATTTTTATTATACATTTTAATGAACCCATTCAGTATACAGAAGCAATCACAAATAAAACCCTTAATAAGTAAGTTGAATTAAGAGTATAAAAATCTTGCTAAAATTGAGTATTCTGCAATAGTTAAAAGGCATCTTCCTCGCAAGCATCTGCCTGCTGCGGATTTTTGCGAGCCAGAAAAAATTATTCCTTATCATACTTTTCCATAGAAGTCTGGCCTTTTCTTCTTCCTTTCGGGACAATCTCGACTTTCTGGCCGACCTGCTCTTTCAAAGACAATGCTGTCTTATCTCCAACAAGCTGCTTCAAATTTGCAATGTCTGTATTCTTGACATCTCCAACATCCTTTATTCCTGCACTGAAAAGCTTTCTTGCACGAACCCTTCCTATGCCTTCAAACCTAAGAAGAGGAATCAGCTCTTCTTTTACACCATGGTCAATCCTGATTCTTAATTTTATTATTTCTTTGATAAGCTCCTTGTGCTCAAGCATCCTCACTAATTCTTCAATGCAGTAAAGCAGCCAGTCAGCATGCTCTAATTTGACTCTTGATTCTCCTGGACGGATGTCAAATGTCTCTAATAAATATTCTTCATCTTTTTCATTTATCCATTCCTTGAAAAAAGCAGCTGTCTTTATTGAGCTCATATAATCCTCATATTCTGAGTCATAGATTGGAGGCTCTGGCTCAAGAAGATAATCAGACTGCTTCAAAGATTCTTCCTGATAAATATCATATTCTTTCATTTTTACACGCAACAAGGGCCTTATCTCCAATGTGTGAGAAACAATCTGCAAAAATGAAAATTCATTTATCTTTTTCTTTGCAGCTTTTCCAATTGATTCAACAAAGAAATGCGCAGTCAGGGGATCAATATACAGCTCAGCAACTCTTTTTCCAATAAGAGTAGGCTTATATTTATAGTCAAAAAGATCAGAAGCTGACTTGAATTCAGACGGCTCTTCTTCAAGCTTTGTCTCAGATGACATGATGAACTTATATTCTTCAAGCAGCCCAAGCATGTTCTGGATTATTGCTTTCAGCTTAGCCATATCTTTGTATTGGAAAGCCCAGAATGTCTTTGAGAAGAATTCCATTATCTCTGATTCTGTGCTTACAAAGCCTGTTGCAATCAAAGAAAGCAAATAAGTTCTCAAAACAGGCTCAACAGCAAGCTTTGAATAAATCTCTTCAGGCTCTCCTTTGACATACCCGTCCCAAATCTCGTCCTTTGCGTCTTTTGTCTTTGCAACTGCGATTGCCTCTCCGAATTTTTCAAATTTAGGACGTCCTGCTCTGCCTGCCATCTGAAGATATTCCAATGTAGGAATCCAATCCAGTCCACGATGGCCATACCTCCTTAAATCTTTCAAAATCACCCTGAATGCAGGCAAATCTAATCCGTATGAATTATGCACAATAAATCCCTCTACAACAAATAAATGGTCATTTTCAGGATTATTTGGTAAAACAACATCATAAACTTCTTTCTCGTAATCCGTCTCTTTTATTTCCATTATTTGGTCCCAGAATATATCTCCCTCAAAATCAGAATCTCTCCACCCTTTTTTCAGAATAAAATCTAATTCTTTACTACATAAAGGGCACTTCTGTATTCTTAAGAATTCTTCAACGCCCTTATTTTGAGTGATAAGATTATTATAAATCCAAATCCCCAATTCATTAAGACTCCAATAGAATTCTGTTTTACTTTTTGCTCCAATTTTTCGTTTTTTAATTAATTCATAATGATGATTCAATCTGTTATCCTTTAATCTTGGTTCAAAACCAAGTATTATTTTCAATTCTCTGGAGCCAAGTTCACCTTTTTCACCAAGAATTTTGATTATTTTTAACTTGTTATTGCCCCATTGCTTCTGGCGATTGCTTCTTCCTTTGAAAAGATTTGCATATACTTTATATTTGCAGTGAGGGCATGATGCATAGTTAAAGTTAGAGCAAAGCCTAGCTATTAAATTATCAAGTGCTTCTTGTTTTCTTTGTATATTAAAACCAATAAATCTGTAAAAATCAATAACACTCTTTTTTTGGTGTATGCCTAATTCAAAAGAAGGCAATGTCTTATAGGTTTTGCCATATATATTCATAAATCTTTCTTTCCTTTTTCTTACGGAAGAGACTATGCCAAACCTAAGAAGAAGCTTTTGCATTTGTTTTATCAACTTCTCAGAAATATTGCTGAAACTTGGACCTATTCTCTTTTCAACGCAGCCGTCTGTATCAAACAACCCCTTTAATAAAAAGGCTGTATTTTCAAGATTCATACTCATCAGTTTTTCAGAAATATGCTTATTTTTTCCTTTTTCTATTCCACATCTTACCATAAATTCTCTAAACCATTTATTTTTGCCTAGAATTAGACAAGGCACTTCATGGCGCGTATATCTTCTGTAACTTATTTTTAACTGTTCACATGATTCTTTTATATGCTGAAACACTTCTTCATCCCTTCCAATTATACTTGGTGAGCCCTTGTAAATTATTTTTTCATCTCTTGTTTCAGCACCTGAATATCCATCTCCTATCATTAATCCAATAAAATAAGATAATTTTGGTCCAAATTTATAATTTAAAATATCCGCTTTATTATCTATAATGAAATCTTTGAGAAAAGGAATTTCCATTTTTTTTATATTTAATTTTCCAACTGTTGCTATTTTATCAGTATTTTTGATGTCGCTTGCATTTATAATCATTTTTTTATCTTTTCTTCTTATCAACATTTTATGATTAGAAGTAACTTTGATAGAATAACCTGAAACAGAAGAAATTTGAATTAGCTTTGAATAATTCTCAATCTGTTGAACTTTTTGTGATTTCATAATAATTAATTTATCCTTGGAAAGCGCAAAAAGCGGATTAGAATTTTTAAACTTGGAAACTTCTGTTTCAGACATTCCATGCCATATTTTGCTATCTTTAGAGATACAAAGCGTCGGTGTTGCGCATATCACTTTTATTGTTCCATTCCTGAAATTGTCTTCTATCAGTTCTCTCTGATGATGTGTAAGTCCTGCATGATGGAATGCAATCCCTTTTTTCAAACACATCGAAAGTCTTTGGCATTGTTTTGTCGGCTTGCCGATTGCATGCAGTGCTTCATCTGCAATCTTCTGCAGCTCTTCATTTGTTGTCTTGAGCTGCAAAGAAATATCCTCTGCTGCTTTCTCTGCAGAGTTTTTTGTGTTTGCAAAAACAATTGCCTGCTTGTTGAGCTTCAAAGTATCAAGAACTAAATTCAAAGTATCATCATCAGTTGGCTCTTGGACCTGAAATGAATTATGCATGAATAAAAAATAAAGAATTTAGTTTAAATGTTTTGCTGTTTGTTTCCAAATCTATCTCTTCACAGCATTCATATGCCATGTGATTGTCTTCTTCAGATCTCCGTCAGACACTGTCACAGAAATATCTTTCTGGCCAAGCTCCTTGAATGTCCTCTTGACAGCTGACTTGGATGTTGTTACTGAATTCATGAATCCAAAGCTCCATTTGTATGAAAGAGTGTCATTGTCAGGATCTTCAGCTGTAACAGAGAAGATAACAGGCTCATTAAGATGAGCAGTCACTTTCTTTGACAGCGGAGCAGCATCCAAAAGCACAGGAGCCCTATTGACATTCTTTACTTTGAACAACACAGATTGCTTGACAGTTGACGAACCGTCTTCTGCAACCAAATTAATATAAACTTCCTTAACCTTGTCCTTAGAAGCAGTATCAAATCCTGGCTTGAATTTCAGAGTGTTGTTCTCAAGCCATACCCCTTCAAGAGAATTTTCGATGTAAAGTATCATCTGGTCATTGTCAGGATCAGACAATCTGAAACTAACCTCTGCTGTTTTATCCTCATTCGCCTTTACAGGCTGCTTTATCTTTCCGAATACAGGCTGCCTGTTGACATTCTCAACAACAATACTTACTTGTTTGCTGTCAGACAGTTCTCCGTCAGAAACAGTCACATTTGACAAGTATTCGCCTGCTGAAGCATAGCCTGTAAACCATTTCAGGCTATTCGAAAGAGGCTCTGTTGCGCTAAATGTGAGTCTGTCATTGTCAGGATCATAAGAAGTTGCATAAACCTTTGCTGTCTGCGATTCATTTACATAAACATCTGACAATGGATCAAGCACAGGCTGCCTGTTGACATTATTTACAGTTATCTTCACTGTCTGGAAAGTTGATTTTTCCTTTCCTGCTGCAGTGAATGTCACATAAAAAATCTTTGAACCAGGATATATCCAGTTTTCAAGAGGATGCAGGAAATTTAATACATTATTTATCCAGTCTCCTGGCTTTTTTACAACATCATAGCTCGGAGTGTATTTGAATGCGTTTCCTTCAAGCACTGCTCCGTCTGGCATTCCTTCTGCGATATATTCTATTTTATCGCCATCCTCATCAACAGCTGACAACGAAAATTCCAGTGATTCCTCTTCATTCAGCGCTAGGTCATCAATCTTCTTGAACAAAGGTGCCCTGTCAACATCATTGACAATTAGCTTGAATGGTTTTTTTGCGTTAAGGCTGCTGTCTGAAACAGTGACTTCAATGTCATACATCCCTGCATCATCATATGTTGTCTGCCATTCTTTGTCATTTCCAATTGGCTCTGAGATAATATAGACAACTGCATCTCCATCAGGGTCAGATGCATTGAATTCAAGAACAACTTTTTCATTTTCATTTATTGTTATATCTGGAAGGTCTTCCAGCCCAGGAGCCCTGTTCACATTCTCCACCTCAACAGCCCATATTCTGCTCAAAACAGTTTCTTCGTCTGAAACTTCTGCCTTGATTTCATGGCTGCCTGCTGAATCATAGTCAGTATGATAAACAAACTTTTCTGATTTTGCAGCTTCTTCGCCGTCAACATACCATGCATAGCCCAGTTCTTCCTTGTCCTCATCAGATGCAGAGACAGAAAAATCAATATTCTCATTTTCCTTTACAAAAATTTTTTCTTCATTAGGTGCGTATGCTACAACAACAGGATCCCTGTTTTTGTTTGTAACAATCAAATTAAATGTGCTGTTTACTGTATTTTTGCCGTCTGTTGCAGTTATTGTTATTGCATAGTCTCCTGCACTTGTATAATCAGTCTGCCAGACACCTTTGCTGTCAAAGGGTTTTGAGATTACATAACCAACCTTATCATTTTCCTCATCTGTTATGTTTGGCTTTAATTCGATTATGTCTCCTTCTGTTATGACAGTGTCATCAATAGGCTGTATCACAGGAGGCCTGTTTGACTTAAGAACAACTATCTTGAATTCCTTTGATGAATTTGTATTGCCATCAGAAACAGTGACTGTTGAAGTATATTCTCCTTCATCGCCATAAGTTGTCTGCCATTCTCCGTTCTCATTCAACGGCGCTGTAAATATATAGGTAAGAGGATCTCCGTCTTCGTCAACTGTCAGGAGCTTGAGCTTCACAAGCTCGCCTTCATTTACTTTGATGACAGGAATAGATTCTCCTAGAATCAGCTGGCATAACAGCAATGTGAAAAAGATTAGTGAATATAATATCTTTTTATTCATCAACTTGCCCCCGAATCACTATAAAAAATAAATAAAAATAAGGCAATTGCCTTATTCATTTATGATGTCCAGTATCTCTGGTGCTTTATTGACATTCTCTACTGTCAAAGTAAATATTTTTGTGGTTGTCAATTCACCGTCTGTGGCTGTAACTGTGACCTTGTACGTGCCGTGGTTAGTGTATCCTGTTTGCCATACGCCATCATTGCCAATCGGGTCAGAGATTGTTACAGTCACATCATCACCATTCTGGTCAGTCACTTCTGGCTTAACTGTTACTGTCTCTCCTTCCTTGATTGCTAGGTCTTTCAATCCAGTCACTTCAGGAGCAATGTTCTTTCTCTTT
>JAGVIO010000147.1 GCA_020056025.1 archaeon | reverse complement strand
TGCCAGCAGCTTCCGCAGAGCATTGTAATGTTTCGGTAATTTGCAGCCTTGAATTTGTGGATATGCCCTGTTACAAAAAAATCAGGTATTGTTTCGATGACAAGAGGGTCCTTTTCAGCATCAGGGACATATAGCGTGCTTGTATGTGTCGGTGCAAGATGCCTGCGCTGCAAAAGGAATTTCATAATCAAATCAGCCCTGTCATAGCCATGGTTGTTCCTGATAGAATCAACATTTGCAACATAATGGTCAAATGAATAGCCGTGGTACATCAGGACATCAAAACCAGGAAATTTGTCAGATGAGTGGATATTGACTATTGCGGGGTTGCTTACCATAACAACATTCGGCAGATCCCATATTTTTTTTGCAAAATCCTGATAAAGCACCAGCTGTGGTTCAGAAAGCCTCATTGCATCGTGGTTTCCAGGGCAGATTATTATCTTTATGTTCTGCGGGATCTTGCTGAGCAGCTTGGCGCATTCATCATATTGTGCTGTAATGTCCTTTATTATCAGCTCTTCCTCTTGCCCAGGGTATATCCCGATTCCGTCAATCAGATCTCCGAGCACAAACAGATAGCTTACATTCCTTGCGATTTCCTTCTGGCTGTCTGTTCCGATGCGGCAGTTTATCCATTCGATGAAATTGCTGAATTCTTTTTCGAGAAAATTTTTTGATCCTACGTGGATGTCAGACAGGAATACAGCATAGCCTGCGTCTGGTGATTTTTTCAGCTCTTTTGTCAAAGGCACATCTGGCCAGATTATATTGTTTGCAAATACAATCTTGTCCCCGTTTGTTCCATTAATCCCGATTACTTCATCATGCACAACATCCCTTGCCAGATTGAAAAGCTCTTCCCTATTCTTATTGAAAAAAACCTTGATAACCCCAGTAGGATCTTCAAGCTCAAGCATGGTTCCTCCGCTTGAAGTTGTTGACTTTTCTTTCACAAGCCCGATCAATGACACTACTTCCTTGTCTTTTTTTGCAAGAATCCTGTTGATTGACAGTATGTTCTTCAGTTCCTGCCTGTTTCTAAGCATCCGCTCAATTGCCTTATACCTTTTGTTGTAATAAGCCACAAAATCCTGCACAGATCTCTTGATGCTTTTTTCATTGTAAGAGCTTATTATTTTAACTGTTGAAATTTTATTGATATTTGTATGAACAGCGATGCCTGTTTGAGTCGTATTTTGGCTTGGATCTGGATTTTCACCATTCTCTAGATTTCCAGAATCGCTTTTGGTATTTTTTTGCTTAAGCTCTTCATAGATTTCGTTTGTGTCTTCTCCTTGCTCAATCCTTTTGAGAATCTCTAAATTTATAAGAATTCCTTTCTTTAAAAAAAAGTTTACAATCTCCTTTCTGCTTAATTCTTCGCTCATTTTTTAGGTAAGAAGGATTAGTCTTGATAGTGCTCAAGATACAGTCAATCCTTCCTCTAATATTTTGTTCAGGTTTGTTCTGATTGAATCTGAAATCGCCAAGGATATTTCCCGTGTTCTTCCATATCTTCCTTTTGAAATAACCTTAGCGTTGATTATTCCCAACATATCAAATTCTGCGATTATGTCTGAAACTCTTCTTTGTGTAAGCGGCCTTAGTCCTAATTTCAGGCAAAGCTCCTTGTACCCGTCATATATCTCTCCTGTGAATATTGCTTCTCTGTTGTTTTTCGCAGCAATTGTTATTATCGAATATAATGTTGCTTGCTGTTGCTTTGGCTGGCTTTTGACAAGATCAAGCACCTTGTCTCGCTCTGTTTTTTCCTCGGCAGTGTCTATGTGCTTGAGTTCGATTAAATCATCAGCATCTCTCTCTGCTATCTCTCCTGCAACCCTCAGCAATTCCAAAGCTCGTCTTGCATCTCCGTGCTCTCTTGCAGCGTATGCTGCGCATTTTTCAATCACTCCTGGCTGTAGAACATCTGATTTAAATGCTAATTTGGCTCTTTGCCTTAAAATATCCTGGATCTGAAGCGCATTATACGGTGGAAATAAAACTTCTTCTTCAGATAGCGAAGACTTTACCCTCGGGTCTAATGAATCCCTGAAAAATAAGTTGTTGGAAATGCCAATGATTGAGACCTGTGCATTTTTAAGTTCACTGTTTATCCTTGTAAGGTTGTATAAAACTTCATCTCCTGTTTTTTGTACAAGCTGGTCTATTTCATCTAGAATTAAAACAACTAGCTGCTTGTTCTTATCAACTATATTGAATAATATCTTATACACCTCTTCTGTTGGCAGCCCTGTGTATGGTATTTCTGTCCCAAATTCACGCGCTAATTGCGCAATAAGCCTGTATTCAGTGTCTGCAATCTTCTTCAGTTTGCAGTTTACATAGATAAATTTTAAAGGAATATTTTTCTGCTCCGCTATCTCTCTCATCTTATTAGTGATCATCCGGATTGAAACTGTTTTTCCTGTCCCTGTTTTTCCATATGCGAACAAATTAGAGGGATTTTCAATTTTAAGGCAGGGAGCTAGGATTTTGGCAATCTGGTTTATTTGCTCATCCCTGTGAAATATTTCTTCAGGGGTGAATGTTGATTGGAGCGCTTTCTTGTCTAAAAATAAAGATTCTTTTGTTATATATTCATTAAAGAATTGATCTAATTTGTCTATCATCTAAACCCCCTTGAATTTCCAAAAGAACAGATTCTATTTAAATCTTTTCTTTTTAATATATCCCCTTCTTTTCATATGG
>JAGVIO010000178.1 GCA_020056025.1 archaeon | reverse complement strand
TTAAAGCCACTTCTTTTGTCGTCTCAAACGGCATGCACCCAGAAGCACTGAAAAAGCTAAAGCCATTGCCGACAAACCTTTACATCTCTTTAGATGCTCCGAATGAAGAAGTCTTCAGAAAAGTCAACAGGTCAACATTGAAAGATGGATGGAAAAGATTGAACAAATCTTTGGAGGTCATGAGCAAAATGAAGGCAACAACTGTCTTAAGGATAACAGCAGTCAAAGGCCTGAACATGCTCTATCCTGAGCAGTATGCAAAACTGATAGAAAAAGCAAATCCTGAATTTATAGAAGTTAAATCATACATGTGGGTTGGTTATAGCCAGCAGAGACTGGAGATAAAAAACATGCCCTTGCACGATGAAATCAAAAAATTCTCAGAAGAGATTGTCAAGCATCTAAATGGATATAAAATCAAGGATGAAAAAAAAGAGTCTAGGGTTGTGCTGATTGCTAAAAAGTAATCATTTATTCAGATATCTTTCTTCAAGATAAAGCATCTGCTTTATTACAGGATCTTTTGCTAACTTGGTATAAACATTGTCATGCGCATATGAATTGATGATGATACTCCCTTCCTTGGCAAGAATTCTTATCAAATCAAGATACTTATCATCAACATCTTTTGCTTTTGCCATATCAAAAACAAATCTTTCTTTGGGCTCTGGCTTTTGCTCTGTTTTTGCAGCAGCAGCTGTTTTTGTAGCATTTCCAAGGTTTTCCAAACCTTTATTTATTTCAGTCAGGCCCTGCCTTATTTTATAAGCCCTTGATGCTTCAAACTTAGCCTTGAATTCGTTAAAGTCTTTGTCGTTAAAATAAGAAGGCATATTTACAACATAAAATCCTTCCTGCACAAAAGGCTTTGAGCTGCATATCTTCTTCCTGGACAGGATTACAGAATAAATGCCGTGCTTTTCCTTTATGACGCAAAGCTTTGCATGCGCATAAAGCCCATCTTTTCTCTTTATATCAACAACAACCTCTTCAAGCTTTTTGCCTTCTTTTTCAGCAGCAGCATCCTCAAGCAATTTTATGAACTGCGAAGAATCGCTCAATAATTCATCAATATAGCAATCCTGGCCTGAAACGGATTTTTGCTGGATATCCTCATTGCTGTAGCCTGTTATCTCTGCTGCCTTTTTGTTTATTGTGAGTATCTCCTTTTCCTTGTCAGCCTTTAGTATTATTGATATTATTGCCTTGTCAGCAATCCCTATATATTTAAGCAGTGCTGCGACACTCTCGCCTCTTGTCTGCCTTTCCATATGTGTCTTTTTTAATGTCTGCACAAGATTCTGGACATTGGAGTATATTGACTTCAGCACAAAGAGCTTAAAGAAATAGCCATCATCCTGCAGCCCTTTGCTTCTTGCCTGCTCTTTTATCTGGTTTAGATGGCTGCCCTTTATCCCTTCCTCTTTTGCATACCACTCAGAAATAAAATCTGCTGTTTTGATAACCTCTTGCTTTTCAAGCATTTCTTCCCCAAGCAGTCTAACCTTCTCTGCAAGCCCTGAATTTATTTCTTTTTCAGTAAGGAATATAGATTCAGAGTTTTCAAGCTTCTTTTTCAGATCAGCAATCTCCTGCTCTTTCTTGTCAAATTGCTCTGCATGCTTGTCAAATATAGCCCGCAGATAATGAACAGCTCCTTCTGGTGTGCACTCATCAGTCATAAAAGGGTTTCTGTAAGAATTTGTTTAAAAATATGATTATGCTCCAGAATAATATCCTATATCACAATAACTCTTCCATTATGCCCTGGATTAATAACAACAGTCTTCCCTATCTTGTCTATTCCTGCACATTCATGCAGATGCCCAGAAATAGCCAGGATTGGCTTTATTCTTTCTATGACCTTTCTTACTGTCTTGTTGCCCGCATGCTCTCCGCCAATGTTGTCAATCAATGTCTTGTAAGGTGGAGCATGTGTAACTAAAACGACCTTATCTTCTTTTTTGATTAGCTGCTTTATTTTCTTGAAATTCTAGATCGGAAGA
>JAGVIO010000038.1 GCA_020056025.1 archaeon | reverse complement strand
GCTGAAAAGAAGCCACGAAAGCCAAGAGCAAAGAAGAAAGCTGAAGAAAAACCAGCTGCTGCTGAAGCAAAAAAGGAAGGGGCTGAATGAAATTGAAAGCCAAAGATTTGAGGTTAATGGGCAAGGATGAGCTTGCAGCAAAGCTGAATGAATTGAGAAAGGAAATGATCAAGCATAATGCCCAGATTGCCACAGGCACTACGCCTAAAAGCCCTGGCCAGATCAGGAATACAAAGAAAACAATTGCCAAGATAATGACATTATTATGCGAAAAATCAAAACCAGCTGTGAAAGCAGAGCAAGCAAAGCTGGATACTAAAAATCCAGAGGCGATGAAAGCAAAGCTTTCAGAACCTCAAAAAAAACTCGGAGGTAAAAGAAACCAACCGGTTTCTGGAACCTCCTCATGAAAATATTCGGAGGTAATGAATGAGTGAAGTTTGCCCGCAATGCGGGTTGCCTAAAGAACTATGCGTCTGTGAAACTATCGCAAAGGAGAGCCAGAAAATCAAAGTATGCACCGAAAAGAAAAAATTTGGCAAGATCAGCACCATCGTCTATGGAATTGATGACAAGCAAATCGATCTCAAGGATGTGGCAAAAAAGCTGAAATCAAAGTTTGCCTGCGGCGGTACTGCTAAAGAAGGAAGGGTTGAGCTCCAAGGCGACCATAAGAACAAGGTCAAAGATGCGCTGGTTCAGATAGGGTTTGACCCGGAGTCTATCGAGGTTTGCTAAACTAAATGAGAAATGCAAAAAATGTGCTCATGCACGAGCTTATCGGCGTGGGCTGCAATATAATAGGCTCAAAAAATAAGTCAAATACAGGAATCAGAGGCAAAATAACCGATGAAACCAAGAATACTCTGGTTATAGGCAACAAGAGGGTGTTCAAAAACAATATCACAATTGCGCTCGATATCAATAATGAGACAATAATCATCAATGGCCGCGATCTGCTAGGAAGGCCCAAAGAAAGGATAAAAAAATGACACGAAACATTGGAATTGAAATCAAAATGCCAAAGGAAGTTTGCAATGACAGCAAATGCCCTTTCCATGGCACTACCAGGATAAGGGGGAGATCATTTACAGGAACTGTTGTAAAAAGGGATGCTCACAGGACTGCTACAGTAGAATGGGGCTATATGATCAAAGTGCCAAAGTATGAAAGAAGCGAAAAAAGAAGGACAAAGGTTCATGTCCATAACCCATCGTGCATAAACGCTGAAATAGGGGATGTTGTAAAGATTGCTGAAACAAGGCCTTTGTCAAAAACAAAGAATTTTGTTATTGTTGAAAAATATGGAAAAGAAAAGGGTTTTGAGCGAAAGGCGGAAGCAAAAGCAGAAGCGCAGGAGATAATCCTGAAAAAAGAGAAAAAAACAACTGAAGAAGAGGATATCTGAAAATGAAAGCAGTCAAAGCAAACATAACAAAGGCTCTTCCGACAGGAGCATGGGTTGAAACATGCGATAATTCAGGAGCCAAGATAATAAAGATATTCTCTGTCAAAGGCCACAAGACAGTCAAGGGAAGGATGCAGGCAGCTGGCGTTGGAGACTTAGTGCTCGCAGCTGTAAAAAGCGGAAAGCCGGAGATGAAGGGAACTGTTGTATTCGCAATAATAGTTAGGCAAAAGAAAGAATATAGAAGGCCTGATGGAATGAGAATTAAATTCGAGGACAATGCTGCTGTTGTTTTGAAGGATGATAAAGGCAACCCTAAAGGAACAATCTTCAAAGGCCCTATTGCCAAAGAAGCTTGTGAAAGGTGGCCTGGCGTTGCAAAGCTCGCAAGCATAATAGTCTAAGTGATCAATCATGGAAAAAGAATTTGTCAAATCATGGAAATCAAGCACGCAAGTGCGAAAGCAGAGAAAATACAGATATAATGCGCCATTGCATATCAAGGCAAAATTTTTGTCAGCGCACTTGTCAAAAGAGCTCAGGCAGAAATACAAAAAAAGGAATATTCGCCTAAGAAAGGGAGATAAAGTAAAGGTCTGCAGAGGCCAATTTTCAGGAAAGGTTGGAAAAGTTGACAGGGCTGACATAAAAGGCTGCAAGGCGTATGTTACTGAAGTCGAGACTGTCAAGAGGGACGGGACAAAATCGATGTACCCTTTAGAGCCGTCAAACCTTATGATTGTTGAGCTTAATCTGGATGATAAGAAAAGAATCAAAGCATTAGAGAGGAAATAAAATGGGAAGCAAAGGAGAAAGACATTTGTCAAGGATTGCAATGCCTAAGTCATGGGATTTTGCCAGAAAGACAACTAAATGGATAACGAGGCCATTGCCCGGAGCTCACCCTATGCATTTTGGGCTGCCGCTTAACCTTATATTAAGAGATGTGCTTGGCTTTGCAAAGACAGCCAAAGAAGTCAAAAATATTTTGAATAACCAGGAAGTACTTGTAGACGGCAAAAGGAGAAAAGAGCCAAGGCTTATCATTGGGCTGATGGATGTCTTGTCAATCCCTAAGCTGCATAAATCATACAGAATAATGATAAATGCGCATGGCAACCTTGTTGTCCATGAAATATCTGATGAAGAATCTAAAACCAAACTGTGCAAAATCAAGGGAAAAAGCCAGGTCCATGGGAAGATATCGCTTAATCTTCATGACGGAAGGAATATATTGCTTGACAAGGAAAATGCCAATCATAAAATCGGAGACAGCCTTTTGATAGAACTGCCTTCGCAAAAAATAAGGGATGCTGTCAAATTCGAAAAAGGCAGCCTCATTTTCCTCATAGCAGGGAAGCATAAAGGAGATGTGGGGTCTATTGAAGAAATAAAGGATGATAGGGTTATCTATAAAAAAGGCAATGAAACATTTGAGACTGCAAAAGAGTATGCGTTTGCAATAGGAAAAAACAAGCCATTGATTAAACTTGAAAAATGAATCTGATGAGAAATATTAGGATAGAGAAAATAACCTTGAATGTAGGCGCAGGAAAGGACCAGACCAAACTGGAAAAAGGGATAAAGCTGCTTAAAAATATCACAGGCATAGAGCCATTGAAGACATTCACCAATAAAAGAATCCCTGCCTGGGGCCTAAGGCCTGGCCTGCCTATCGGATGCAAGATTACATTAAGGAAAGATCCTGCAAAGAAACTGCTGATGAGGCTGCTTGAGTCAAGAAGTAATTTATTGACGCTGAAACAGTTCGATGACGGAGGGAATGTGGCATTCGGAATCCATGAATATATAGATATTCCTGGCGTAAGCTACAGCCCTGAAATCGGAATAATGGGGCTTGAGGTCTGCGTAACGCTTGAAAGGCCTGGGTTCAGGATAAGGAGAAGAAAATTATGCTCAAGAAAAATACCATCAAAGCATAGGATTACAAAAGAAGAGGCAATGGAATTCATGAGAAAAGAATTCAATGTAAAGATCGGTGAGGAAGCATGAGTTACAGTAACTATAAAAAAGTATTTAAGCAGCTGAAGGCAAAGCCTGTCAAGCTGAACAAGTTCATAAAGCACAATGCGCCAAAGGAAAGAAGCTGCGGAAGAAGCCTGAGAAGGTGCAGCAGGTGCGGAAGAATAAGGGGATATGTGCAAAAGTACGGGATTGGGCTGTGCAGGCAGTGTTTCAGGGATATTGCCACAAAAATCGGCTTCAAAAAATACAGCTAAGGTGTAAAAAATGTTGAATGATCCATTATCAAATGCTCTGTCAAAAATCATGAATGCTGAAAAGCTCGGAAAAGAAAGCTGCAATATCAAGAATGTATCTTCAATAATGAAAAGAGTGCTCAACATAATGAAAGACAATCTTTATGTCGGAGAATTCAATGAGATTGAAGGCAGCAGCGGGAATATAATAAAGATAAATCTTCTCGGCAAGATCAACAAATGCGGCCCAATAAAACCAAGATATCCTATAAAGAAGACAGATTTTGAAAAGTTTGAAAAAAGATATCTTCCTGCAAAGGATTTCGGAATGTTAGTAATATCAACAACAAAAGGAGTGATGACTCATCAGGAAGCAAAGAAAAGAAATGTAGGAGGGGTTTTGCTGGCATACTGCTATTAAAATGGCTAAAATAGGTATACATCTCAAGATAGAAGTTCCCGAAGGGGTTATGGTTAAATTAGATAAAAACATCTTGACTGTCAAAGGGCCAAAGGGCGAATTGTCAAGAAAATTCACCAGCAAAAAAATAAAGATAGACTGTAAAGGAAATGCTGTGGAATTAACTGCGCACAAAGCAACTAAACGGGAAAAGATGCTGGCAGGAACATTTGAATCGCATATAAAGAATATGATAAAAGGCGTCAAGGAACCATATGTGTATGAGCTAAAGATCTGTTCAAGCCATTTCCCAATGACTGCTGAAATTAAGCAAAATGTGCTCTATGTCAATAACCTGCTGGGAGAAAGCCTGCCCAGAACAATGACAATAAGAAAAGGTGTAACTGTCACAGTAAATGGTGCAATAATAAAAGTTGAAAGCCTGGACATTGAGCTTGCAGGAATGACTGCTTCAGCTATAGAAGAGTTATGCAAGATAAGGGATAAGGATAGAAGGGTTTTCCAGGACGGAGTTTATATTATCTCAAAAGCAGGGCAGAAGGTTGAATAGAAATGGACACTAAAAAACTCTTGGAAATAAGAAAAGCAATGAAATCTAGAAAGCCAAGATTCGTCAGGCAGGAATCTGACAGAAGGTCAAGGCTTGAGAAGAAATGGAGAAGGCCTAGGGGCTGGCAATCCAAGATGAGAAAGAATCGCAAGGGGCATCCTGCAAGAATATCAAAAGGATATAAATCGCCAGTAGCTGTGCGCGGACTGCATCCAAATGGATTGAGGACGATAATGGTCAATAATTTTGATAGCCTTGAAAATATTAATGCAAAGGAAGAAGGTATAATCATATCTTCTGCTGTTGGCCTAAAGAAAAGGATTGAAATAATAAAAAAGGCAAAGGAGAAAAATATTACAATACTTAACTTTAAAAATAGCGACGAGTTTTTGCAGGGAGTTCAGGAAACTCTGGCAAAAAAGAAAGAAGAAAAGACCAAGAAGAAGGAAACAAAAGAAAAGAAAAAGAAAGAAACTGAGAAAAAGAAGCCTGAAAAGCTGGCTGAAAAGGTTTCACTCAGTGAAGAAGAAAAAAAGGAAGCTGACAAAAAAGAAAAAGACAGGCTTTTGATAAAACCGGAGTAAAAATATGCAACTAAATGCCCAAAAAAGACTGGCTGCGCAGCTATTGAAGTGCGGAAAGAACAGAATTGTATTTGACAGCGACAGGCTGGAAGATATAAAGGAAGCTATAACCAGGGCAGATATGAATTCACTGATAAATGACAAGGCTGTGATGAAAAGGCCTGAAAGAGGGGTTTCCCAAGCAAGAGTAAGAAAGATTAAGCTGCAGAAAAGGCATGGAAACAGGCAAGGGGTTGGATCCAGAAAAGGCAAAAAAACAGCAAGGCTGCCCAGCAAAGACAAGTGGATAGATTCTATCAGAATACAGAGGTCATTCCTTAAAGAATTAAGGAACAAGGAGATTATCGCAAAATCAGATTACCAAATGCTATACCTCAAGTCGAAAGGCGGATTTTTCAGAAGCAAGAGGCACATCAAACTATATATAGAAGAGCATGAATTGGCTGAAAAGAAATGAAAACAAACTTTAATGTCCAAAAGCGAAGGAAGCGCGAAGGAAAGACAAATTACAAGAAAAGGATAAGGCTTTTGATGTCAAACAAGACAAGGCTGGTTGTCAGGCCTTCAAATGCCAATATGCTTGTGCAGTTTGTCTCATTTGACCAGAAAGGAGATAATACCCTTGCATCAGCAAGCTCAAAAGAATTGGAAAAGCTGGGCTGGAAATTTTCGAAAAGCAGTCTTCCTGCAGCATACCTGACTGGATTATTGGCTGGGCACAAGGCAAAAGGCAAAGGAATAAGCGAGGCTGTACTTGATGTCGGGCTCAGAAGCCCTGTAAAAGGATCAAGGATTTTTGCATGCCTGAAGGGAGCTGTGGATGCGGGCATTGACGTGCCTTATTCAGAAGAGATACTTCCAAGCGAGGACAGGATAAAAGGAAAGCATATTGCCAATTACCGCAAAGAAAAAGCTGAAATTGTCAAAGCTTTTGAAGAGCTCAAAATTAAAATAGCCAAGGTGAAATAATAATGCCTAAGAAGAATGATAAAACTGATGAAGAAGCAAAGGTGATTGAAGAGATTGAAAAAGCCGCGGAGGTTGGAAAAGTTGAAGTGTCAAATTTCAACAAAGAAGCATGGCAGCCGAAAACAGAGCTAGGCAAAAAAGTCAAAGCAGGGGAAATCAAGGACATTGATTATATACTTGACAATGGCATAAGAATACTTGAGGCTGAAATTGTTGATGCCCTGGTAGGTGGCCTGGAATCTGACTTGATGATGATTGGGCAGTCAAAGGGAAAATTCGGAGGAGGAGCGCGAAGGGTTTTCAGGCAAACGCAAAAAAAGACCAATGAAGGAAATAAGCCGAGCTTTGCCACTGTTTCGATAATCGGTAATAAAGACGGATATATTGGAATCGGATACGGCAAGAGCAAGGAAACAGTGCCTGCAAGAGAAAAGGCGCTGAGAAATGCCAAACTGAATATCATGAAGGTTAAAAGGGGCTGCGGAAGCTGGGCATGTGGATGCAAGCAGCCGCACACAATCCCTTACAAGGTAAGAGGCAAGTGCGGAGCTGCTGAGATAGAATTGCTGCCTGCGCCAAGGGGAACAGGGCTTTGCATTGAAGAGGAATGCGGCAAAATGCTCAAGATGGCAGGAGTAACAGATATATGGAGCAAAAAGTTCGGCAAGACCAAATCGAAGCTGAGCCTTATTTACGCATGCCTTGATGCTCTGAAAAAATTAACCGAAGTCAAGACAAAGCCAGAAGATATTCCTAATCTGGGAATTGTAGAAGGCTCTGCCAAGAAAAGAGAAGGATGAATATGGAAAAAAAGATCGTAATAATCAGAATCAAAGGAAGAGTCAGGCTGAAAAAAGTAATAGCTGACACCTTTGCGATGCTCAATCTGCATAAGAAGAACCATTGTGTTATAGTCGATGCAAACCCTAGCTATCTTGGAATGGTTAACAAGGTTAAAGATTATGCTACATGGGGTTATGCCAATGATGAAACCTTAAGTTTGCTTAATAAGCGAAAGAAAGAAGGTTTCAAGTCTTTTGCATTAAGCCCGCCCAGAAAAGGGTATGAAAGAAAAGGAACAAAAGTGCATTTCAACGCAGGCGGGGCATTGGGCAACAGAAAAGATAAGATTAATGATCTCATAAAAAGGATGGTTTAAATGACTGCAAGACGAAGATCAAAAAATTCAAGGCACCGTGGAAGCAATACGCACAGCTGGGGCTCTAAGAAAAAGCATGGCAGGGGCGGCGGAAGAAAAGGAGGAAGAGGAAATTCCGGAACAGGAAAAAGAGCCGATACAAAACTTCCGTCTGTCTGGAAAATCCCTGATTACTTCGGAAAGCACGGCTTCAAGAAGCTAAGCCTGTCTGAAAAGATTTCTCCTGTCAACCTTTCTTATTTCGAAGAAAACGCTGAAAAGCTGATTGCTGAGAAGCTTGCTGAAAAGAAAGGCGATGTTTATTATATAGATGCTGAAAAGCTCGGCTTCAATAAAGTGCTGGGAGACGGAAAGTTGGCTAAGAAATTGAAAATAACATGCAAATATTTCTCGAAAAACGCAATTGAAAAGGTCAAGGCTGCTGGCGGCGAAGCTATAGGAACTGGCAAAAAAGAATCCAAAGAAACTAAAGAAATGAAAGCAAAGGCGCCTGCAAATGCAGCAACAGCTGCACCACAACCTGACAAAATACCTGTTAATAAACAAAAAAGAGCTGAGAAGCCAGCTCAATAAGGTCGGAAAATGCCTACATGGGATAATTTTATCGGTAATCTGCCAGAGGTTACAGGCCCTGAGCAGAGAAAGGTTTCTTTCAAGGAAAAGCTGAAGTGGACTGGAATAATCCTTGTGCTTTTTTTCGTGCTTGGAATGATCCCTCTTTTCGGATTAGGAGCAAATGCGCTGCAGCAGTTTGAATACCTGTCAATGATACTTGGAGCTGAATTCGGCTCAATAATATCTCTTGGAATAGGGCCATTGGTCACTGCTTCAATTGTACTGCAGCTGCTGAACGGCTCGGGAATAATGAAGTTTGACCTGACCAAGCCTGAAGGAAAGAAAAAATTCCAGGGATTCCAGAAGATGTTTTCTTACTTTTTCATAGTTTTCGAATCAAGCATATATGTGTTTATGGGGGGGCTTGCGCCTGACCCTGCATTAAAGGCGATGCCTGTCTATTTCCAGCTTGAGCTTCTGCTGACTGTGCAGCTCATCATAGGCGGACTTCTGATAATGCTGATGGATGAAGTTGTCTCAAAATGGGGATTTGGATCCGGAATCTCGCTGTTCATCGCAGCAGGAGTATCGAAAGAAATTTTTGTAAGGGCATTTTCATTTTTGCCATCGCCGACAAATCCAAACATTGCAACAGGAGCTGTTCCTGCATTGTTCCAGTCTTTGGCAGGGGGAGATCCTATCACTGCTGCCTTAATGATAGCTTCAATCATTGCAACAGTGGTTGTATTTGCGATTGCTGTTTTTGGCCAGTCTATGAAAGTTGAAATCCCCTTGTCTTTCGGAAGGATAAGAGGTCATGGAATAAGATGGCCGCTCAGCTTTATCTACACTTCAAACATCCCAGTCATCCTTATTGCTGCATTGATGGCAAATGTCCAGTTATGGGCGAGACTGCTGCAGAACTGGGGCTATCCTATACTTGGAACTTTTGTAGGAAATTCGCCTGCAACAGGGCTTGTTGCATGGATAAATTCGCCTGACATTGTAGGAAAGGTAATAAAAGGAAGCTTTACATTCCTTGATGCTGCGCATGCAGGAGTCTATCTTCTGATCATGGTTGCAGGGGCTGTCATGTTCTCTATATTCTGGGTGCAGACTTCTGGCATGGATGCAAGGAGCCAGGCAAAGCAGATAATGGCTTCCGGGCTTCAGATACCTGGATTCAGAAAAGATGAAAGAGTTATGGAAAGGCTGCTCAACAGATATATATGGCCTCTTACTGTAATGGGTGCTATTGCTGTCGGTGTGATTGCAGCTGTTGCTGACCTTTCAGGGGCATTGTCAAGAGGAACCGGAATTCTGCTTGCTGTCATGATCATCTACAGGATGTATGAGGATATTTCAAAACAGCATATGATGGACATGAATCCTATGATGAGAAAAATGATGGAGCACTGAAATGCTAGACTTTATACTTGACCCAATATTTTCACCGCTGCTTAAGCTTAGCCCTCTTTTTGCTATTTTGATAGTCTCTTTTGGCTTTACTTTGCTCTTAACTCTTGTTTACAAATGGATGACTGACCAGCATATGATGAAAAGCCTGAAAGATGAGATGAAGGGACATAGAGAAGAGATGAAAAAGCATAAGGATAACCCTCAAAAGGTAATGGAGTTAAACAAGAAATCCATGGAAGCTAATATGAAATATATGATGCATTCGATGAAGCCAACGCTTATTACATTCATTCCAATCATTATCATTTTTGGATGGCTTAATGCGCACATGACATATATGCCAATAATGCCAGGACAGGAATTTTCAACAACAATCACATTTTATGAAGGTGTTTCCGGAAAAGTTGAGCTTGATGTGCCTGAAGGAATTAAGCTGCTGTCTGATGCTGAACAGGAGATCTCAAACAGCCAGATAAGCTGGAAACTGAACGGTGAGGAAGGAGTGTATGAATCTCCTGGGCTTAAATACATCGTAAATGAGAAGGAATATTCAAAAGATTTATTAATAACTTCCAAACAAGAATATAAGGTGCCTGTTAAAGTTGTAAATGACGGCACTGTCAAATCAGTACAGATAAACCAGAAATCGATTACGCCATTCGGAAATATGAGCCTTTTCGGCTGGCATCCTGGATGGATAGGAACATATATAATATTTTCAATCGTGTTCAGCATTGTTATAAGAAAATTATTAAAGGTACACTGAGAGTTGATCAAAAATGGTAAGAGGAAGCAGAAGGTCAAGGACATTCAGAAGGATACATGTAAAGACCCCTGGAAACAGGGTTGTTATGCATTACAAGAAAAGAAAGCCTGGAAAAGCTATATGTGCAATATGCAAAACAGAGCTTAAGGGTGTTCCGAGAGAAAGGCAGTATAAGATGCAAAACATGCCAAAGACTGCCAAAAGGCCTGAAAGGCCGTACGGCGGCTACTTGTGCACAAAATGCATGAGAAAGAAGATTATTGAAAAAGCAAGAGCGATGAAGCTCTGAGCTTTTGACTGTATAATTATAATTCATTGCAGGACTGGCAACAGATGCATTATTCGGAGGGAATAATATGATTGAAGTAGGAAGAATTTGTGTAAAGATTGCCGGCAGGGATGCTGGCGAGACATGTGTAATAATAGATGTTCTTGACAATAATTTTGTCATGATAGACGGAGCTACACGAAGAAGAAAGTGCAATGTAAAGCACCTTGAGCTTCTTGACAAAATGCTCCCGCTTGAGAAAAATGCAAGCCATGACGAGGTTGCAGAAGCTTTCAAAGAGCTCGGGCTGGAAGTAAGGAATACAAAGCCAAGAGCCAAGACAGAAAGGCCTAAGAAAATAAAGAAAGGCAAGACT
>JAGVIO010000039.1 GCA_020056025.1 archaeon | reverse complement strand
GACCTTTCAACTGCGGGTTTCGCTTGTTAGCTCAACCCGCGAGTATTCCCGGTCGCACGAATAACTAAAGCACCTTAATCACAAGAACCCCTTACCTTTTTTCTATTGATATGTATAAGTTTTTATTAGGAGTTGTGATTACAATTATCAATATATCATCTCCTTTAGATACGTCGAACTTATCGGGGCCTGATTTGCCGTATCTGCCTTCGAGGTCCTCTGCAACAATTCTACAGTCTCCTTCGACAACCTTGCCTGTTTCAATTGACTGGCTTTTTTCACAGAACTCAACCCATGCTGTTTTGCTGTCTTTTTGGCCGCCATAGATATTGCATTTTGTGTTTGTATTGTTGATTATTTTTACTTTTATAGGAGCATTTTCTTTCTGCCTGCTGACCTGGTCGATATAAGCTTTCAGAGCATCGTTTTTATTATTGTACTTTCTGACGTTCTCTTCAATTGCCTTGTTTATCGCTGTCCTGTACCATCCTTTCTTGACATCTTCATTGCATTCATTGATTATCTTGTTTACCTGCTCGTCAAGGGTTTTCTGCTCTGCTTTATGTTTTGCTTCATCCTCTGCTTTTTTTACTGCATCTGCTTCTTTCTTTACCCTAGAATCATATGCATTTTTTTCAGATGCCATTCTCTCAAGCATGCTTCTTGCATAGGCATTTCTGCTGTCAAGCATAAGCGCTGCATTGACATCAACCAGCGCGTCTGCTGCCAGCTCTTTGTCATAGTCTCCTTTCTCGACAGCAGAGCTCAGCCTGCTTTCCCTGTAAGACTTTAATGCAAAAGAGAGCATCTTGTCTGAGAATCTTGAAAAAAGCTCATCCATATCGCCGCTTTCCCTGAGCAGCTTGTAAACCTCTTTTGCCTTGTCTGTGTTTTCTGACTTTAACAACGCCCTGAGCAGCATCTTGTGATAGTCAAAATATTCTGCAAACTCTTTCTTGAACGGCTTGTACACTGCCTCTATGAGCATGTTTGCTGCTTCATCATATCTCTTGTCTACATACGGCGCTATTGCTTTTGAATAAACATCCTGTGCTTTTGCGCTGAGCCTGTCTTCTGCTGTGGAAACGCGCTGGCCAAATATATCTTTGCTGTCTGTTGTCTTTAGCCTTCCGTCTTCTATCTCCATGACTTTCCTTGACAGCGTCTCAGCTGGCTTTGCTTTCAATGACAGATTGCTGTATGAAGATGCTTTCAGCTTCCCTGTCTCAACCTCGACAACTCTTGCCTGCACAAGGTATTCTGTTTCACTCAGCTCTGTGACATCTCCTATGATTATAGCCTGTGCGCCCATCATCCTGCCAAGCCTTGCTGCTGTTTTTTCATCAAACAAAGCAGAAGACTGAATTTTTAGTTCCTTGACAAGCGCTTCAAGATTTTTATTCTCTACAACACAATATTTTTTATTTGCATCTTCGCTTGTCGAGAATGTAAGAATATGGCTAATCATAGTATTCTCAAGAACTTCGCAGAACATTGTTTTTGCCTTTGCTTTTGAGTCGATAAAAGGGCCCAAGGCAACCCTATATTCCTTATCTTCAGCCAGAGTGCGCTTAAGCTGGGTATTTATGTCCATTGCAAGCATGCTTACACAATCATTTATGCTTCCTGTTGTCAATCCTTTCGGAATTTCTTTCTGGTCTGTCTTTGCTGGCTCTTTCTTCTCCTGCGCAGATACGTAAAGAGGATCAAATAGAAATGATGAGATTGCTATGCCTGCTGCCAAAATATTTTCCAGTCGCCCCATAAGGATATAGATAGTAAAACAGCTATTTAATACTTTTGCACAACCTTTATATAGGTGTAATACGTTGGCTTTTTCATGCAGAAAAAAGGAGTGATGGCAAAATCTTTCATCGGTTCTTTCAGGTACATAAAAAAATCGCCTTTTATCTTCTTCATGCTTTATCTCATGCAGTGTATATTCATTGCCGCATGTGTAGCAGTTATTTGGCATTTTGGCTCGCTTTTTGAGAATTCAGTGAGTGTTATAGAAGACGAGTGGGTAAATCTAAGTGCTAATTCGGTAAATGGTATAGATCTGTTTTCTGGATTTGACTTTGCAGACGAGCTCGTTAATGCTCAAGTATTTATTTGGAAGATGTTCTTATCTCTTTACCTTTGCTATTTTCTAATAAACTCAGTAATATGGAACCTTACAAATATGATGGTAACAAAGTTTATCCATTTTTTCAGGCATATCATTCTATTTTTTGGTGTACTTACTTTAGTTTTTGCAATACCTTCTTTTTTTATTATCAACGTTGCACTTGAGTTTTTCAGAAATGCAATCGATGAACCCATTACTTTATTAATAACAAGCATATTTATATCTATTATAGCATCATATTTCATGTACACATCTTTTGCGCTTATTCCTTTCTATAAGGTCAATGAATTTTTTTCGATGCTTAAGAAAACGTTTTTATTATGTTTTACAAAGTGGAGGGCTTTTGCATCCTATATTATTGCAGTAATTGTTTCGATAATCCCCTTAATTATTATATATTATACTTTTGAATTTGTAAATATCTATATTCTTTTTATATTAATATTTTTTATATGGCCTATATTCGCAAACTGGTCAAGGCTGTTCATTGTTGCAGCTGTGCATGAACTGATGCAGAAATAATTCTGAAGGAATTTACCTCGCCCTGAATCTTCTTTGCAGCAGAAATTGGGCGAGCTATAAACAAAAATTAAAATAAAACCTAATTAAAATAAAATTAAAGAAAAAAAGTAAAAAACAAAAAATCTGCTCACTTAACCTCATAAACAAGGCTTATCTGCGCTGAGACAGTGACTTTTCCAGGCAGCACTTGCGAGGCTTCTGCAACAGCATCCATGCCTACTGATTTTTCCATCATGTATGCTCTCGGAGAATAGTAATAGTTGCTCTCTGAGACTGTCTTTATCTTTCCGAGCTTTACTCCAAGGCTTTCTGCGATTGTCTCTGCTTTCTCTCTTGCAGCTGTTGTTGCCTGTGCTAAAGCCTGCTTCTTATATTCTGTCTCTTTTTCATTGCTCAAACCGAAGTTTATGTTCTGTATCTGGTTTGCGCCGTTTGATGCAGCAACATCTACAATAGTGCCTACCTTGCTAAGCTCTTTTGTCTTTATCTTAAGCACCTGTGTTGCTCTCCAGCCAACCACTTTTGACTCGCCGTCTTCCCATCTCTGCTCTTCGTAAAGGCTCAGCTGCTCTGTGCTCATATCACTTTCAGAGATGCCTTTGTATCTCAGTCCGTCAATTATCTTGTTTATGACTGATGTTGCCTCTGACTGCGCTTCCTGTGCTGTCTGCTTGACAACAGTGTATCCTGCCCAGACCTCTGCTTCATCCGGGTCAAATGTCAGCTCTGACGAGCCGTCTACATTTATTGTGTTTTCATTGCCTGGCATAGGGCTTATGACGCAGCCGCTAAGAGCAATGACTGCTATCAGCATGATGCTTATCAGCAATTTTTTCATTTTCTCCTGCCTCCATATTTTTTATATAACAGATATATTGCGCCTGACAGAACAATCAAGCTTATGACTATCAATATTATCAGCTCTGCTTTCGGAAATTGCGTTATTGTATCAATTGCTTCTCCTGCTGCCTGCGCTGTTTCCTGAGCAGCATCTGCCTGTTTTGCAGCAAGCATCGGAGCAGACTCAGCAGCAGCTGATGCTGAGTACATGCTTAGCTTTTTGATGAAAAAATACAATGCAGCTGGAAGCGCAAGCAATGATATCACAAATGCAAAAAACACTTTCACTTCCTGGGGCTGGATAAACCTTCTTCCCTTGAATGTCAGCGAATAGTATTTCCATTTCCTGCCTTCTTCATCTGCCCTGATAAGGCCTGCTTTTTCCAGTGTCAAAAGGTGCTCTTTTACTGTTGAGTTGCTTAATTTCAGGAGCTTTGAGAAGTCAGAAAGAGTATATTGCTTGCCTGAAAGCAATTTTAATATCTCTAACCTGCTTTCTGATGCCAATGCCCTGAATGCTGACTTGTCAAGCACTATTTTTTCGTCCATAAACTGTAATATTATTTATGTAATATATAAACCCTTTTCTTTGTTTCGGTGAAAACCGAAGCATCGTCTGTTCTGGATCAAAGAACTTTTTTCAAAGCCTTTACAGCAACTTCAATCTGTTTCTTATCTGGCTCTTTTGTGGTTATGTTCTGGAACAATAATCCTGGCTTTGCTATGATCTTAACAAAGATATTTTTTGGATATTTTGCAGTAAGCTTTAATGCTTCATACGCAACTCCTGCAATCACCGGAATGAAAAGTATCCTTATTCCAAACAGGATCATTTTCTGCGCTATGAATGCCAATGCAATGAATGCAGGATAGGTTAATTTTGCAAGCGAAGGTATGACTGAAAATATTATTATGCTTATCAGCAATACCAAAAATATGAATGAAGTTCCGCATCTCGGGTGCTTTGTCGAGAATTTCTTTACATTTTCAAATGTCAAGGATTTTTTTGCTTCATAGCAGAAAACAGCCTTGTGCTCTGCTCCGTGGTATTCAAACAGTCTTCTTACATCTTTCATCATCGAGATTGCCAGTATGTAGATTATAACAAACAGCGCCCTTAATATTCCGTCGATGAGATTGAAGATTATCGGAGAATCCTGCTCTTTTACCCCAAATATCCCTGCAAGAAAATAAGGCAGTGCAACAAACAACCCGATTGCTGTTATGAATGCAAATGAAAGTGAAAAGAACAATTCTTTTTTTGAAATCTTTTCTTTTTTGCCCAGCTGCTGGTCAGCTGACCATATCAATGTCTTCATGCCAAGTATAAGCATGTCCCACAAATTGATTATTCCCCTGAAAAGAGGAAGCTTCCAGATTCTGCTTCTTTTCGGAACAGTATCTTTTTTTATTCTTATCTTTCCGTTTGCCAGCCTCACTGCTGTTGCTACTTTTTCATTGTTTCTCATCATAACTCCTTCAATGACTGCCTGCCCGCCTACATGAGATGCCATTTTGTGCCTAGAATTTCAGCTTTTTCAGCTCAGCTCTTGCTTTTTCGATTATCTTCTCGTCGCAGGGGATATGATTTGGAATCTTTTCAAACTCATCAAGCTTCCACCATTTGACTTTTTCCTGCTCCATCTCATGCATCCTTCCTGTCCAGCCTACAACCAAGAATGCATGGTGCTCGTAAGGATGCTTTGATGTCGGATCAATGTCATTGAAAACCCCTAATTCAGAATATCTTGTTATCATTATTCCAAGCTCTTCTCTCATTTCCCTGAACACAGTATGGTCAATGAGCTCATTGCCTTTCTTATGCCCTCTTGGAATTGCCCAGAAGCCTGCGTAATTATCTTCATCCTCTTTCCTTTTTTCAAGCAGAACCTTGCCATCCTTGACAAAGACTGCAAGTGCTGTTATGTCCATAAAAATACCTATGAATAAGGAATATATAAGGATTTGGGTTTTT
>JAGVIO010000123.1 GCA_020056025.1 archaeon | reverse complement strand
TGAGCGAGAATAATGCGCAGATAGCTTATGCTGATTCGCCATTGACTTTGATAAGGACATACAATGCTCCTGGAACATTTGCGCTCAACTGCACATTTGATGGAAATGAGAATTACACAGGCTCCTACAGCAACAATACGATATTTGCTGTTGATGAAGTCAAGCCGACTGTTGCGCTGAACAATCCTGCTGACAGTTATATGCACAATCTTTCATCAAACATAACCTTCAACTGCTCTGCAGCAGACAATTATAATCTTGCAAATATAAGCCTGTATCTGACTGACAACACAAGCGCTTCATTTGCATTGAACCAGACTGCGTTGATTGCAGGAACTTCAAATGGAACAACATGGTCGCTAAATTTGACAAACGGAAACTACACATGGGACTGCCTTGCTTATGACTCAAGCGGATACTCTGTTTTCGGAACAAACAGGACTCTTATTGTGAACAAGACATTGTGCGCTGATGCAGATGCAGATGGATATTTCTTAGGAGGATGTTTGCCTGCTGACTGCGATGATACAAATGCAGCAAAATACCCAGGAGCATCATGCTCAAGCAGCTGCGCTGACAGCGGAGCAACTTATGACAATAGCTGCTCATGCACAGGAGGAACTAATGCCCGCGGAGGAGGAGGAGGCGGTGGAGAAGAAGAGGAAGAAGAAGCACCTCCTGTTGTGCCGCCCGTTATACCCTCTGTTGTGCCGCCCGTTGTACCTCCTCCACCATTAGAGCCAGCTGTTGTTGAAATAACGCCAGAAGGAGAGGAAATTGGTGTTCTTACACCGGAACAAGTCCAGGAGATTAGGGAAAGCACTAACTTAAGATATACTTCTTCCACTATCCCGATTCTTTCGCCAGAAGAAGCAAGCAGAGGATATTCAGGGCATTATAATATCTCAATATCCTTCACAAACAACGGAGATGTTGCTCTGAAGAACCTCAAGGTTGTTGTTGAACAGCCAGAAGCTGAAAAGAATCCAAAAGTCCTGCACCCAAGAAAAGTTTGGGGTTGGGATTTCTTGGAATTGACAGGCTGGATATTGAAAAGCCAGGTGCAAAACCTAAACATACTTGAATGGCAGGTTTCTGAGCCGCAGGAATACAAGATATTATACCCAGGAGAGACAGTTGACCTTGACCTGGGAGTTACAGCTCCTTTGACCACACTAAAGGCAGTTAATCTCAAATTCAAGATAATTTCATACGGAAATGTTGTTTATGAAGAGACAGTGCCTGTTGAGATCAATACCACTCAGTTCATAGTTGTCTCTGATCCTCACAAAGGAAATAATACGGTAGACATGTACATGCTGATTACAAACCAGGCAGATTATGACAGGATGTATAATGTCGAGCTTAACATAAATTCAAAGCCAGACCCTGAATTCAGGCCAGCATCTTCACTCAAGGGATTGTTCGAATCAGTATCAGAAGGCCCGAGCACTGTTGTTGCTGAATACTATGGCCCATTCAAAATCAAGGCAAAGCAGACTGCTCTGTTTGCTTACACTTATGAATATTCAGACAAGTTTGCAGACGAATATTATCTCAAATACATATTTTACGAAGACAGCAAAAAGGTTAAGACAGCCGAAGGAATATTGGACCTGAGAAAAGCAGAAGCAGCTGAAGCAAAGCCAAAATATGAAGCAGCAGCTGAAGCAAATAAATTTGCAGCAGCCTGGCAGTCAGCAATCTCTTCAACTGCAAATGCGATGAAGAAAACAGATGAGGCAGTAGCCTCTGCATACAGCAAAAACTTCAACCAGATAATCGCAGCAGGAGTATGGAGCACTGTTGCACTGATGTTTGCTTCGATCATAATGCTTATCTTCATGTCTGTAAGGATAATCAGGATGAGGTAAGATAGCCTGGGATGAGCAGGCCTGTTGAAACAGATATAAAACAAGAGCTGAGACGAAAAGCTTATATACAAAATAATCATTGGAATGTAAAAGAGGTGTGATGAATGTACGTATTGGGTGTAGATCTGCCATTGGTTGAAATTTTGCTTGCAGTTACAATAATCGGAATCATAATTCTGCTTGAGATAACAGTAATGCTTGTTCTGATATCATTCCATATGAGGAATTCCAGGAAGCTGGAAGACAAGATAGGAATGCTTACAAACAAGCTCATGCAGATTGAAGGCAAGGAGCTTCAGGAACTGAAAGAGATAGAGCATATTGCTGAAAGGAAAAAGAGAAGATAAATTCTTAGCCGCCCTTTGATTGATTTTTGAGAGAGAAGCAGGGCAGTGAAGAAGGTGTAGAGTGGGTCAATTTCTCCGCCACTTACGAGTGAAATAAAGTTCTGGCAGATTTCGTTCAGAAAAGTAAATTTGGAGTTTGTCAGTCCAGCGAACAAAATGAGCAACCAAGACAAATAATTAGGGCTTTAGCTTCTGTCAAACTTTATTTACAACTATAAAATAGTAACAAACCGAAAGGTTTATAAAGCACCAATTTATTTATTCTTAATAGGTGGGTATGAAAATGTTTGAAAGTATAAAATACTTATGGAATGGTCTAAGGTTTATGAGTTATGCAACTCAGGCACAAAAAGCTTTTGAATCAGGAGATAAAAAATTAAGTTTGAAATTGTCAGAAGCTGCAATAAAATCAGGCAAAAGAGCTTTAGAATTAAGTAAAGTTGTAAAAGGTAGCCCTCCTGAAACAACTATTTCTCTTCAAAAAGCTTTAAGCGGGGTTGAAGAATTATACAAAAATTTACAACAAAGAGGAAGCGAGCCTGTTGAACAAGATACTCTAAGGCGAGATGTTAAAAGGCAATATGTCCAACTTGGGTTGCAAATAGGAGGCGTAGGCGGTAGCGAAACAAAAGATTTAATTGCAGACAAAATGGTTGATATGTATAGAATTGCTGCAGATAGATTAGACAATTCGCCCCAAGTTCTACGAATAATTTATGTTGATAACGATACAGCACCAGAACCGTTGAGGGAAGTGATGAGCCAGTATCTTGATGGAAAATTAACCAAAGATGAGACTGCTAAAAGATTAGCGGAATTGAAAGCAAAAACAGAACAATATGTAAGAGATTTAGGAGCAAAACCCGAGGACGCTCAAAGACCTGCTGTAATCTTTCATGGAACTACAAATTTAGAAGAAAGGTTAAGAGGCGATATTATTGCAGATTCTATGGACGATTATGGAAGTATCGATCAAAGACAATTATTTATTAATACTGTTAAGATACTTCTTTGTGATAAATTGGCTGGATTAGCAGAGAGTTTAGGAGGAAGACAACCTACTGCAGATGAATTGATTGCTGCACAAATGGATGCTTACAAGGCAACACATGAAGCAAACCCCTCTCTTGGTTTTAAGGATGAAAAAGAATTTCGAACTTGGCTTGATGGATTAGAAAAAGGGATAAAAGAGAAAGGAGATACATATTTGCAAGCAGCACTTCCGATTTATAGAGCGATTGTAGAAAAGTTAGTTAAATAAAGCAAGCCCTAGTGATTAACAATGAAAAAGAAAATTTTGGCAACATCAACACATGCTGGAGGAATAATAGCTATAATTCCAGTAATCAACAAGCTGAATGATGATAAACGGCTGGATATAATTACATTAGGCCACCAGGTTTCTGAAAAAATTCTGAAACAAAGAAACATGAATTATAAAACTATTAGAGATTTGGGATTAGAAAATATTTCTGTATATTCTATGGGCTATTTGCTTGATAAAGAAAAGCCAGATCTGGTTTTGACAGGCACAAGCGTGCAGGACGACTCAAATAAGGAGATAGTTGAGCAAACGCTTACACTTGCAGCAAAAGAAAGGAAAATTCCAGTAATCGCTGTCTTAGATTATTGGGCGCATTATTCCCAGCGTTTCAGTGACGTCTACACAGGAGAAAAACACAAATTTCTGCCAGACAGGATTGCAATAATGGATGAACATGCTGAAAAAGAGATGGCTGCTGAGGGTTTTGACAAGAATATGCTTGTTATAACAGGAAACCCTAATTTCGATAAGCTCGAAGCAAAAGCCAAAAGCTTTGCAAATGAAGAAAGGCAGAACTTGAGAGCGCAGCTTGGCGCTTCTGGAAAATTGTTATATTATGCAACAGCATGCGCAATAAATGAAAAGCCTGCTTTTGGGCACTGGTGCCTGGATAATATACAGATAATCAACCAGGTGTTTAATGAATTGCCAAATAATGATGCAAGGATGATTGTTGGCTTACGCCCTTCTTACCAAAAGGAAGATATTGATGAAATCAGCAAATATCTCCAAGAAAATGCAGGAGGAAAGATAGCTATGACATCTGAAATAAGCGCTCTTGAACTGGCTCTTGCAGCTGATATTACCATGACTTCTAATTCCACTGTAGCTATTGAAGCAATGTACATGGGCAAGCCTTCTATCAGCTTACAGCCAAATCTGAAATGCGACGATGGCTTATCAAGATTTACAAAAATCGGAATAATACCAGTGGGATATACTCCAGAAGACTGTAAAAGATTAGTTAAACGAGCTATATCTGATGAAGAATTCATCAAAGATCTTGCCAGCAAAACTTCTTTATACAAGACAGACGGAAAAGCTACAGAAAGG
>JAGVIO010000057.1 GCA_020056025.1 archaeon | reverse complement strand
TTCCGATCTGTGTTAGTGCGCAAAACCTAAATGCGCTGGCTGCAAAAGTAAAGACAGGAATCAAATCAATGGAGATAACATTTTCAGGAGCAGGGGGAGGAAGCGCGCAGGCACAGACGCCTGAACAATACGGCCATGAAAAAAGAAGGGCAATAAAAGAATTGGCTGCCATCAATGAGATGGATATAAGGACGCATGCGTCATTGGGAATAATGGGGCTTGCAGGAACTGACCAACAGGGAAATTTCTCAAGCGAATACAGGAAGATGGCTGTTGACGAGATAAAGAGGGCGATTAATTTTGCATCAGAGATACAGGGAGGAAGCGTAGTTGTGCACAGCGGCGAATTCCACAGGCCGATATCTGAGATGCCTGAAGCAAGAACTGAGCAAGGGTATCTTTTCAAGCAGTATGAGAAAGAAGCAGAAGAGGCTGTTGTCGGAGTTGTTGATGAAAGGACAGGGCAGGTGCATAAGGTCAGAAAAAACCAGGAGGTCGCAAGGCCAGTATGGAATGCTGCTGAAAAAGATGAAGAAATAACCTTGACAAGAGAGTGGGCTGATGAATACGGAACAGTGCATAACTCTGGAACAAGAATTACTGTCAAAAAAGACCAGTATACTGATTATGAAGGCAATCCAGTCAGCCTAAAAGAAAGAGTCCCTAAATTTGACAAGGAAAAACATATTTTTGTAGTTAAAAAAATGAATTGGGGAAATTTTGAAGACGAGGCAAATGAGCAGACAGAAGATGCAAAAAAGTTTTGGAGGCATAATAGAAATAATGAAGAAGCGCTCAGGGGATCAGACTATGCGAGGTATTACTTTGATGAGAACAATAAGATAATTAAGGATGAGAATAAAATAAAAATAAGGCCTGAAGAAGCCAATATAAGGGCTACGCTTGCTACAAACGCTGCAAATGCAAAAGGATGGGCGATATACCACAGCGAGCATTTTCAGGAATATGTTGATTCGGTAAAGAAGCTCAGAAAAGCAAAAGAATTCTATGAAAAATTAGAGGCTGCAACTGATCCTGAAGAAAGATGGAAGCTGCAGAGAGAAGCAGACAGCGTCTTGAGAGGATTAGGCGGAATAATACCTGGCGAATACAAACTTACCTCGGAAATTATAGGCGAGCATCTCAGAAACGTACAGGCAAACATTGACAGAGAGAAAGAGTCTGCTTCTTCACAATTAGCCCAGGCGCAGGATGCAGAAGAATCGATGAAGCATATGGTCTCTGCTGAAAGATATGCGCTTGAGCAGTCGCACAGATCATATGCTGATGCAGGCATGCATGCTTTTCTCAAGACGCAGAAGATGAAAGAAGAATATGAAGAAAGAAAAAAGGAAGGCAAAGCATTAGGAGAAGTAAGGCCTATCTTTATTGCTGTTGAAAATCTCTTTCCTGAGGCTTACGGAGGGCATCCTGAAGAAGTAAAGGAGCTTGTCTTAAAGAGCAGGGAAAAAATGGCTGATATGCTTTACCAGCAGCACAGGGCAAAAAGCAAGGAGGAAGCTGAGAAAATTGCTGCTGACCACATAAAGATGACTTTTGACACAAACCATATGTTCATGTGGAGAAAATACTGGCAGGATGATGTCAGTAAAAGCAGCAAAGAGAATGATGAAGGATTTGAAAAATGGTATCTTGACCAAGTTAAAATGCTGGCAGAAGCAAAGATAATCGGAAATGTGCATCTTGTTGACGGATTTGGATACCAAGATGACCATCTTTCTGCAGGAGAGGGAAATGTACCTATCAAGAAAGTGATTGATATCTTGAAAAAGAGCGGGTATGATGACAAAATAATTGTTGAAGCAGGAGCAGAAGCAACTGTCGGCCTGGGGCATTTTGAAGGTGTTGCAAAAGCATGGCAGCTGCTGAACGGAACTGTGTATGGCAAGGTTGGCGCTGCTGGCGGAGCAAGGGAGCACGGAGGAAAATGGGGAAGTATACAATATTCTTATTTCGGACAAAATACACCGCCATATTATGTCTTTGGCTCTTATGTGCCATCAGAAGACTGGACTCTCTGGAGCCAAGTGCCTTTTGAGTGATTCCTGTGGACAGAAAGAAAAGATTTCTTGAAATCAAACAGAAATATGATGAGTTCTACCAGACATTTTATTCCAAAGGAAAAGGGGCTGTGTTTGACACTGAAAAAGGCATATGGGGACCTTCTGGGACAGAGAATGTGTATGGGCTTTTTGAAAAAATAAAATTAGGAAGATTCAGAAATTTTCTGGATATAGGAAGCGGGGATGGAAAGGTTGTACTTCTTGCAGCGCTTTTTGGAGTTAATGCAGTCGGAGTTGAGTTTGATAAGAGATTGGTTGAGGTTGGAGAAAAGATAAAAAAAGAGCTGAAGCTGAAAGCAAATCTCATTTGCGGAGACTATTTTTCACATGATTTTTCAAAATATGATTTCATATTCATCAATCCTGACCAAGGTTTTCACAAAGGGCTGGAAGACAAACTTCTGAAAGAGATGAGGGCTGATGCAAGGCTGTTTGTGTACAATAATATATTTTTGCCAAGGTTCCTGAAGAAGGGGAAGACTTATTGGCTTAATGAGATTCCGGTAATTGGGTATAGGAAAAACAAATGATGCATAAAGTATATAAATTTAAAAATTATTTTAGCAGTATGGATAAGAACAAAGTACTGAGATACATAGCTCTTGGTTTTTTTGTAACAGGAGCATTGCTTATTATCTCTTCAAGCATAAATATCACAGGGTATGCAGTAGGAACATATCAAAACCAATGGGATATAAAGTTAATATTGGGCCTGGGCTTTGTCTTTGGCTCATTGCTGATGCTTGCTATGCAAAGCAGAAGCCAACCGAGCAAAAAAAGCATAAAAATAAAGATATCAAAGAAAGCTGTTGGGCAAATAAAAGAGAAGCTGCCAACAAGGCCACGAATTAGGGAGTATCTGGAAGAGATCAGAATGATTGCTGCAAATCCTCTGCAAAGGAGGCATGAAACAGCAGGCAGATTCAATATCTCTCCTTCTTACAAGATAAAAATAGGAATAATCGTTGCATGGCATTATGACAAAAAAACAGATACCTTATTTGTAGATGATCTCCTTTACCGCGAGAAAGAAGACAAGTGCGAGTGGGAGAAGAAGGCTGCAAAAGGAAAGATTATGCAGGAAGATTATATGAAAAAAGGATATCTGCCTTTTGACAAGGACAGTGCAATTTTGGCACAGGAGCAGAAGGCAGATTATACAAAAAAGAAAAAATAAAGGTGCATATAAAATGAACTTTTTTTGGAAAAAAAATATCGGTAAAAAAATTAGAGGAGATTTAAAAAAAATTGAGAGGAACATAAGAGCTATAAAGGCAGTTGAAAATAAAAAGGAAAAGACGAAAAGTCTTATTGAAAAAATAAAAAATGAAATTGACAAAGTTAAGGATGAAGTTCTTGAGGAAGCTGAAGAACTTAAAACAGATCCATTGATTTATCCAGAATACGACCCCGAGATAGATGCGCTTGCTGAAAGTGAAAAAAAATTGATTGATGAATTAAAAACTAATCTTGAAACATATAGGGGACTGGAAAAAGATGCACAAACTCATGAAGAGCTTAATTCTTTGCTGGGAATGTTAATTGATGAAGAAATAAAGATAGAAAACCGTGAAAAAGAGAATAAAAAAATATTTGATGAGCTCATTAACAAGACAATCAGAGAAAGGCAAAGAAACAGTCCAGCAGCGATTTTACCCCCTTTATTCACAGATGGAGTAGAATGGGCAAATATCCAAACAGTAGTCAGACAGCTTGGAGGGCGGTGTGAAATTATTAGCGGAGAACATAGGGCAAAGATATTATTTCCTGGCTCTACAAGACCAGTTCCATTTTCTGAGGATTTGTCATTGGAGGAGCTTGCAAGACAAATGAGAGTACAGTTGGCAAATTCTATGCCTTCAAACAGATTACCAAGTACGCATACGCTTAGAGTTGCGCTTAAATGCGGAGATTTTAGAGAGGCTGTCTAGATTTCACATATCTTCTTGCTTCTTCTGTCGATGCAAGATGATATATTACCGGCCTTAAGTCTTTTAATTTATTAGATTCATCAAAAAGAAGATAGTATCTTTCATCATCAAATAATCTATTTGATTCAAAAAGGGAAATATATTCACTCATATCCTTAATGCAAATAATCTCCTTACATTCTGCTTTTGCTTTCTCAAAGAACATTTGTATCAGGTGAGTTTCTAATTTTGCTATTGAGGATTTAGGTGAGGTATTTTTTTGTGCTGCAGGAGGTAATTGCCCTTCATAAAATTCATCAACCATCTGGTTTGTCTCGCTCTTAAATTCATTTCTATTATACTTCTGATCTCCATGCACATGTGTACAGAGTTTTTTTCCTCTTCCAGCCGGACCAAAACGATAGGACATTAGTTACCTTCATCTAAACACTGATTAAAGAAATGTTAAAGCATGATGGTTTATAAACCTTTCTATTTTTACTACTAATCAGAAGTGTCTGTTTTGGCTTTTGCTAACTTGAAGAGCATAAAAAGAATAATCAAATTAATGCACAGAATCATTCCTGACATCATCAAGGCTGTGCTTAGGCTCCAGATGTCTGCTATGTAGCCTAAAAAAGGGGCTAATGCTGTTGAAAATATCTCCTGAATTAAAGTGTTCAATGACATGACTGTTGCCCTGTGATGGGATTCTGTGTGCTTATTGATATAATCCTGGATAATCGGCTCAAGCATTGCTCCGTTGAAGGAAAGGATTATAGGGAATAAGAAGCCGATTATTATCAAGCCCTGTGACATTCCGAAAAAGCAGAAGATTGAGATGATGAGGATTATTGAAAGTATTTTCTTTTCTCCGAAAAAAGATTCTATTCTGCTTGCGCTCTTTGAGCCGACTGCTGCAATAAGCTCTATTGCAAAGTATATGATTCCAAAATATATCAATGAAAGGCCGATTGATTTCAGATATGGCTGGTAGAACATTTGTGCTATGAAAAGCATTGTGAAAAAGATTGAAGAGTACAAGATGAACAATCTTACTTTTGGATGGGTTGACGAGAATCTTATTGCTCCTTTTAGATGAGCCAGATAATGCGTGTCTGCATGCTTATAGCTCTTTGGCTCTGTGAGGCTGAAGGCAATCAAAAATCCAATTGCTGTTGAGACTGCTGTTATCATAAATGGGAATCTCAGGCTGCTCTGCGCAAAATAGCCGCCTGCCAAAGAAGCAATGCCCCAGAAGATGTAATTTACTGTAACAACAAGCCCATATTTTTTCTTGAATTGGCTTTCTTTCTTAAGTTCTTTTAATGTGTCGTAGAATAATGCTGTCCCTGAAGCAGCCCACATTGCTGATGCAAGAGCAATTATTATTTCTGCAATCAAAAATGATATGAAACTTGAGCTTAATGAAAATAACAGCCATGATAATGAAAAGAGGAATGCATTTGCAACAAGCACTTTCTTTTTTCCAATGTAATCTGCAACTATGCCAGCAGGAACAACTGCAAGCATGATTATTGATGTATAGACTGCCTGCAAAATCATGATTTGAGTCATGCTCAGTCCGTTTTCCTGGTAGAACAAGACAAATATCGGAACTACAAAAATCAAACTAGAGAAAACTCTGTAAATGTAGAATTTCCAGATGTTACTTTCTAATCTTTGTTTTCGCGAAAGCATAAAAACAGAATAAGAAGAATGTATTTAAGGGTTATTATTCTGAATAAGCAAGCTCAAGTTTTGAATCCCATGTCTCTCCAAGTATTGCCCTTATTGTCTCTTCTTCTGCCAGTTCTGGCAATTCTAGATCTTCCAGCAAAGTATGCAGCAATTCATGCGCATATGTCTTTGTGAATTCATCTATGAACTTGTTTTCTTTCCTTGCTTCTTTCCAGATCCTTTCTATGTTTATTGCTATGACTCCTTTTTCTGACCAACCATAGTCTGAATCTTTCATTATTCTAAGGCATTTTTTGAAACTTTTTTTGTATTTCATAGTCTCACCTTAAGCTGAAGATAGAGACTGGAAGGTTGAACTGATATTTAAACCTTTTGTTTTGGTTACTACTATATAGATACAATATGCTAATAAGGCTGTTTTAGATGTTTATAGCCTGTCTAATTATTTTCATATAGGAATTATTTTCAATAATGAAAGAATTTAAGAGAATGGATGAAAAATGCTGTATTGAATAGCGATGTTAAACAAAATCTATCTTCTTTCCGCCAATGATGTGCCTGCCTTTGAGGTCGTTAACGTATTTCATTGCCAGATTGGTGTCAAGCTCGCTAATCAGCTTCAGATGCTTTTTTGCAATCTCAATTGATTTCTGGCAGGAAAAAGAGCATGGGAAATGGCTGAGCAAAGTGATATCTTTGTCTCTTATTGCAATGTTATTTTGAAATGGGAAGGATAATCCTTTTGAATTCTTTAAAGTGCAAAGTAGGTAATCATTGTCTAATCTGCTTCTCTCTGGCTCATTCTTTACAAAGAAATCACAGCAGCATTCTGGATATCCTAATAAAAGGCCTAATCTTTTATGGTCATTCTTGTATTCATAGGTGTTTGCTTCTGCTGCTTTCTGCTCATCCCTGGATATATAGACAAAATGCATTCCTGATCTTGGGTCTTCGATGCTTGTTTTGAAGCCTTTGTTTGAAAATTTGTTTTCTGGGTCTGCAAGAATGACTTTGTAAGGAGCAATCTCAATTGCAAGATTGTTTTTTTCGCAAAAATCCTTAACTTTTATCAATTCCTTGTCATAAAAGCCGTGCCTTACAACAGACTTTGCATTATGGATTAAGTAAAAGATTTCCAATGCTTTGCTTCTGCTCCCAAAGATTGAGATAAGATTGTCTAAGTTCATATTGTAGCCCCCTTTATGACGTATAATAGGTTAAGAAGCAGTATATAAATATTTTATGCAAAGATTTTTATACCAATCTTTTATAATTTGCCAATATGCCAAAAAGAGGTATAGCTTTATTCAGGACAAAGACTATTACAGCTCCTGCTTCTCTGCTGAAGAGATTTGCAGCATATATCATAGATTTTCTTATCATCAATTTTGTCATAATCTATCCTTTCAGGAATGTAATATCAAAAATAATGCCAAAAGATATGGGTTTTGCAGGGCTTCAGGAATATCTGCTCACAAACCAGGAAGCAAGAAGCGCTATGGTCACAATAAGCGCTGTAATAGGCGTATTCACCTTGTTCTATTTCACATATTTTGAATACAAGTCCCAGCAGACGCCTGGAAAGATGCTGATGAAAAACTATATTGTTCCTGTGGCAGGCAGGCTGACATTCTGGAATTATCTGCTAAGCAATCTTGTCTTTATCCCTGTATTCCCTTTTTTCTTTTTCCTGATCGCAGACTTCATCTATATGATATTCTCAAAAACAAACCAGAGATTCACTGAAAAACTGGCGAATATATCAGTAATGGAGAAATACGAGGTTGCAGTATGAAAGACAACAGCCAAAAAAGAAGCAAATGGAAATTTGTATTGATGACTCTAGCAATATTCTTTGTGCTAAGCTGGATAATCGCAAGTGTGATGGGTATCTTCATAGCAGAAAAGCCGTTCGGCAATGTTGCATTAATCCCGATAACAGGAGCTATAAGCACAACTGAAAACGGGGATTTTGGAGAAGCGGTCAGCTCTTCAACAGACATCGTCTCGTTCATAGAAGATGCTGACAAGAACCCTGATTTCAAGGCAATTGTCTTTGAGATAAATTCTCCTGGAGGAAGCGCTGTTGCATCCAAAGAGATTGTTGATGCAATAAACAGAGTAAACAAAACAACCTATGCGCTGATAAGGGAGATCGGAACTTCAGGAGCATACTGGGCTGCTTCTGCAACAGACAAGATCATTGCAGACCCTCTTTCAATAACAGGCTCAATCGGAGTAATATCTTCATATCTTGAATTTTCAGGCTTGCTAAACAAGTACAATGTAACATACCAAAGGCTTATTGCAGGAAAATACAAAGATATAGGAAGCCCTCTCAAAAAAATAACAGGCGATGAAGAAGAGATACTTATTGCGAAACTTAACAAGATACACAGCTACTTCATAAACTCTGTTGCAGAAAACAGAAAGATGGATGTCAATAGGGTAAGGCAATTAGCAACAGGTGAGTTCTTCCTAGGAGAAGAGGCTCTGCAGAACGGATTGATTGATGTGCTGGGCAACAAAGAGACAGCCAAAGAGATGCTGAAGAAAGAGCTTAACCTGACTGAAGTTGAGTTTGCCAAGTATGAAAAGCCAAAATCCTTCTTCGAAGAACTGGCAGGGGTATTTTCAGAAAATTCGTTCATGGTCGGAAAAGGCATTGGCTCTGAGCTTAAAGAGGCAAGCACTATAAATGAAATCAAGATAACAACATAAGATTTTTAAACAAGGGGATGAACAATCCAACGGGTGATATGATTGTTTAAAAGCTACAAGTGGAAATTTGCTTCTGTATCTGTCCTTTGCAAGAGAATAGAGCATAATTCTGAAATATTAAAGGATGCAATGGGCAGGATACAGGAAAGATTTGCAAAAGCAAAGAAGATTGATGAAGAGCTCAAAAAACTAAAGCCTGAATTGAATGATGCGCAGGAAAAGGCAGCGCAGCTGAAAGAATATCATCCTGAACTCCAGTTAAAAGTGCTTGACCTGAAAGAAAAGGTCTCTGACAAAAACCAAATGCTGATTGACAGCCTGAAAACAATATTGAATGAAACTGAAAAAGCAACTGGCTGCCTGAAAAGAATATTTGACGATGCCGATTCAGTCATTTACCATGAAAACAAAGAGCTTGACAGGAAATTCTTAAAAATTAGCTCCATAGATCCTGAGCTAAGGCATGCAATTGCTGTGAAGATCAATGAGTCAAAAGAAGAGTTCATGGGCATTGCGACAAAGATGTTTGAGCTGGCAAAGGCTGAAGAAAAAGGCATATTCAGGGGTTATGAAAAAAGAGGAAAGCCTGTATCTGAAGATATAGAGAATATGGGCATAAAGATGGATGAAGTAGGAAGGGTGCTGCAAAAACTCAGCATAGATGATATTGATGATATAACTGGCAGCTGTGAAGCACAAATAAATCTTGTCAAAAGAACTGGATTCGAGTCAGTTGCATTAATGAACCAGATAGAGAGTATGTTCACTGAAGCAAGGATCATGGCAAATCTAACTGACCAGAGATTGGCGCATAACTCAGAATATGTTGAGAGGAATTTCAAAGAAGCAAAGCATGAAATGACGCTGAATGCTGAGCATATCCTGGCAGACATAAAGCTTCTTCCTGCAAAAAAGGTTCAAGAATTCTAAGGATGTTATAACTTATTTAGAAAAATAAAAAAAAATAAAGAAAAGAAGAAATTATTTATCTTCTCTTTTTCTTCTTGCCGCCTCTTACCATCTTTGCGCAAGAAACGTCTCCATGCTTATCGATGAAGTATAGATAGCCTTTTGCTTTCTTAACTCCTACTTTTGCTACAAGCTCAATTTTAGCTTTTCCTTTCCTTTTTCCTCTGGCCATCTTTGCTCTAGAAACATGCCCCTTCTTGTCAATAAAATACAGATATCCTGCTTGTTTCTTAACGCCTACTTTTGCTACTTTTTGTGCCATAGTATTTACCCCCTTTGAGTTTTTTTAAGACGAGTTTTGTCTTATACCCGTCTATAAATTAAGCTAGTATATAAAGGTTTTGATTTTTATTGACTGAAAAATCAATGATATCGGCGGAGAATTATTATGAAAACATAAAAATTAGGAAATCTATATAAATAAGAACAGATTTAGAAGCAAGTATGATTAAAAAAGCGGTGATATTAATAGGCGCATTGCTAATCTGTTCGCTGTTTTCTGGCATAGTATATTCGCAACCTGATGCAGTCACTGCAAACCAAACTTCAGAAGTGCCTATTGCTGTCTCAATGGCTCTCCAGAAAATGCTGGAAGAGAAAAAGATGGAAAAGCAGATCATGGAGGAGAATGCCAAGCAAAAAGAGGTTTTTGAGCATATATTTGAACTGATATTATTAACAGGGGCATTTGTACTTATTTTTGCATTGGTCATGAAATGGGGCAGGATCATCAGAAGAAAATTAAGAAGAGCGATACTTTATGCCAGCATCGCAAAATATGCAAAAAATAAAATGACTTTTAGGCAGATAAGAAAAGAACTGATCAGAAAAGGATGGAAGGATTACCATGTTGATGATGCTGTATCAAGGTATGAAGAAATGATTAAGCAAAACAAAGAATTTTTCCCAAATGCAGCTTTCTGGATAAAGGAGAATTATGCTGCTCTCAGGCGAAGGGTAAGGAGGAATATACTTTATATCAAAATACGGAAAATGAGCAGAAAAGGGCTTGAATTCAAGCAGATAGAAAAAGAACTGGTTAAGCAAGGATGGAATCCAAAACATGCTGAAGATGCTGTTGTAAGGTATGAAGAGTATGTTGAACAGAAAAGACATCGAAGAGAAGCTAAGTTTAGTTAGCAATTCTTATAACAAACAATTTATCGTTTCTTCTGACTGGCTTTTCTAATTTTATTGCAACAAGGTCTCCTTTTTTGGCATTGCTTATCTTGTTATGGCTGTCTTCCATTGAAACAAGCTTCTGTTCGTGAACGCCTGTTGTGGGGCCTTGAATCATTATAATCTCTCCTGTGCTTAATATCCCTGTCTCTAATTTCAATTCTGCTACATTGAGCTTGCTGTAGAAATGAACAATCTTTCCGACATAAACCTTGTTTGTTGTTGCCTTGCTTCCGTAAATATCTGTCCAATCATCATTTGTAGGCATACTGATGTAAAAGCCTGATGAAAATTTCCTATTATAGACTGACTTAAGCTCTTCCAACAAAGACTGCTTCAATACAGCAAATTCTTTCCTGAAATTGCCTGAATTTTTTCTTTTTCTGTTTTTGACATAGAAATCGATTGCTTTTCGATAGACTGAAGTTACTGTCTTTACATATTCGGGGCTTCTGTTCCTTCCTTCTATTTTAAATGAATCTATTTTTGCTTCAATTAGTTTTTCTATAAATGGCAATGCGCAAAGGTCTTTTGGAGACATTATATAATTGCTGCCTAGCTTTAACTTATGACCTTCTTCAATGTCTTCAACAAGATATTCCCTTCTGCATGGCTGCAGGCATTCTCCTCTGTTTGCTGATTTGTTGAAGAGGAACTGCGAGATAAAACAACGTCCTGAAATGCTGACGCACATTGCTCCATGGATGAATGTCTCTATTTCCAATTTTGGAAGATTTTTCTTTATTTCTTTTATCTGCTCTAAAGAGCATTCTCTTGCAAGGATAATTCTTTTTATGCCTTGTTTTGTGTAGAACTTTGCTGCATCACTGTTTGAGACAGAGGCTTGTGTTGAGAGATGAATAAGAACTTTGTTTTTTATGCATTCACTTATTACTGACATATCCCAAGCATGAACTGCATCAATTCCTGCTAATTTTGCTGCTTTGATTATTTTTTTTATTTTTCTTAATTCATTTTCATAGATTATTGTATTTAAGGTAAGATATGCCTTGATTTTGTTTTTGTGGCAGAGGGCTGTAACTTTCTTTAGCTCTGACAACTTGAAATTCTTTGCAGCCTGCCGCATGCTGAATTCCTTCAAGCCAAAGTAAACAGCGTCTGCTTTTGCGTTAATTGCTGCTTTCAGGCTTACAAAATCCTGGACAGGGCTTAAGAGCTCAACCATTTTCGTATGAAATTTATCTCCTTCTGATGCTCTTTTGTATTGTCTGTATCTGTCCATGTTTCACTCACAAGAGGACATGAAAGCTTTTTGACTGGATTCAACTGATTAAGCCAGCTCTTTTTTGAAGTGTGTAGGAACATATGGTGTGTATCTTTGTTATATGCGCTGAGATGGCAGTAGATTATCTTTTTACTGAGATGTTTTACTATTCTGTTGATGTTCTCTTTGCTGGAAGCATGTGTTGTGTCAAGAACAAATTTAAATCCAGGGTTTGCATCAAGAATCTTTCTGTAATAGATTATTTTCTGGTTTTCAATTTCGTTTTCAATGCTGTGCTGATAATTTTTTGTGTCAAATATGCGGTAATCCTTTATATCAGCTGCATGTGTATTGATGTTCTTTGCTTCAATCTGATCATATATCTTGTAAATCCTTGCCATAAGGCGCTTATAGAGAGGATCTGTGCTGTAAGATATGTCTAATTTTCCTATAAGCTGGAAAGGAGCATGGATTGTGCTGAATTTAAGAGATCTTAATTGGCTGATTTCGTCTTTGCTTAATTTGAACTGTATAAGGTCTGAAGCAAAAGGAACCAATAATTCAATGCCATCTATATTTTTCAACTGCAATGCCCTTGCAAGCTCGTCATGATAATCCCTGTTTTTCTTGACAAAAAAACTTCCTGTTGAGATTGAGACAAGATTTTTCATCTTGATGCCTCTTCAAGAGTTTTTATGTTCAGGATTCCTTTCTTTTCATCTGCGAATCTTGGGCAGGCTGTACTGAGCCAGCATTCAATGAATGGAAAGTTCTGAAGCTCATTGTAATCAATTGTGTCTGCAATGAAGATGTAGCATTTTTTGTCTTTATTCTTTTCAATCTGTTTTTTTAATTCAAATGCTTTTTTCAGCTTTTTTTGGCCTGGCTTTGTGCTTACCAGAATTCCTATTGTTTTTGAAGAGAGGAAACGGATGTATGCGCCTTGCTGCTGTTGCTTTATTCTTTCTGTTTCTTGTTTTTCTAATTTTTTTGCTTCATTTGTGAATGGATTTGCAATAATCACTTCTTTGCCTGTCTCTAACTGAATCTGGATTGGATGAAACTTTCCTGAACCAACATAGAGGAATGCATCTACTTTGTTTTTTAGCTTCTTTGCATTTTCTGCATTGCAGCCCAGAACCTGGCCTGCAATCTCTGCTTTGAGATTGTGTTTGTTTAGAAAATCTTTTATTTCTTTCAGCTTGTGTTTGTGCTGGGCTGTTGTTGCAATGCCTATTTTCTTTGGCAAAAACTTTATCGCTTTCTCTACGGCAGGAATCACGTCGACATTGCTCTTTGCTTCCAAGAATAATGTTTTCATAAATAAAAAAGAAAGAAAAAGGGTTTTTAAGGGTTTCTCTTATTTGGCAACAATGAATAAGTCCGAAATTAGTTCTCGCTTCTGGAGTATATAGATCATTTTTAA
>JAGVIO010000133.1 GCA_020056025.1 archaeon | reverse complement strand
GTTTCAATGACTGTTTTGCAGATTCTTCTGCTCCAGGATATAATGTGGATATAAATCTTTCTCCAGTTGTTGATGCCTTTGAGGGTTTCCAGAATTGAGTTGCTTCTCCGAGCCTGTATTCTGGAGGGAGAATAAAAGAAGGACCCCTGATAATATCAATCTTCCCAGATGCTCTGGCAATAGGCATAGTTATATCTTTTGAAGATGTTACAATATACCATGTTTCAAATCCTGTGTCTTTTATAATAACTGGCCTTGCTCTTGTAAATTGCTCTGCCCTGAAATACTTTGGATATATCGGAGACATTTGAGCTTCCTTTCCAGGATATATTCTCAAGAAGCCAGTCTGCTTTGCCTCCAGTCCTCCAAGTTTTGCTATCTCTCCTTCTGTCTGAACAAATATATCTTCTCCTCCAAATGCTTCTTTGATCAATCTTTTTGTTATCGGTGTTGATGTCGGATACTCCGATAATGATTTTGTTATTTGATCTCCTCTAATTGAATATGTTTTTAGTTTTGTAACATAAGGACCTTCTCTTCTGGAAACAAATCCTCCTGAAAGAATATTCCCCTCTTTAGTTATAATCGGTCTGACCACTGTTTCTCCTCTGAATTTTATTGCTGGGCCAATCATTCCAGGAGTATAAACCTTCCAAGATTTTGCTGTCTCTATTATCACTTCTTTTGGTGCGATTCCAACAGCCTTCTGTAACGGACCTTCCCAAACTTTTGCATATCTTGCTGGCTGTGTGACTTTCATAGCAAACATCTCTTGAGAGAAAACTCCTTCTTCAGTAACTACTGGCTTGATAACATCTATCTTCTTGATAATCCTTTCGGGTCTTGGAAGTTTCTCGATAACAAGCTGGCTTTGCCTGAATTTGATTGCCGCTTGGCCTGTCATCATTGCAGGAGAAAAGAAAAGCATCTTTGCAGTTTCTCCAACAGATATTGGAATCTTTGTATACAAAACTTGAGGAAGGCCTTTTGGAATTGGAATTGCTTTAACTGCTTCATCAATCCTTTGAGCAAATCCTTTTTCTTTTAAACTCTGTCCAACTTGGTATCCAAAAGGAGTTACTCCTAAAAGAGTTGAAAGAAAAGTTCCTTTGACTTCTGGCTGTTTTTGAACCGTTGGTTCAACAGTTACTGCTTTGAATGGTTCAAGATTTGTAGCATATTGTTTTGTTTCAAACTTATATCCTTCTCCCTCTAGCTGTTTAACTTGCTCTTGAGAAAGCTGCTGCAATGGAATTGACTTGCCTTGATATTCAAATCCTGTAATCTGACCTGCTGATTCCACTGGCTTGAATGGAGATGGAGCTAAAAGATTTCTAGTATATCCGACAACCGTAGTTCCTGGCCTCATCGTCAATGCAGTGCTTATTTTTTCATATTCTTCTGCAGTCCTGAATCCATGCTTAACTGCTTCAGACCTTGCTGTAACTCCTTTGCTTATTGCACTTCTATACTCTGGATGCTGCTTTAGAATTTCATCACGAGCTGAACGATATTCTCGAGGAAGATATGCTGGCCTTCCTGCAGCTTTTGTTTCAATCCATTTCATAGCCTCCTGATATGGAATATTCGCCTGCTGGATTGCCTGCTGCTGTGCAATAAACTGCTGTTGTTTGGCCTGCTCTTGGCTTTCAACTCGTTCAGCTTCCCTGCTCTGAAGGACTTGCATCTGTCCCATCTGTAGTAATTCTGATGTAGTTACAATTTTAACTCCTTTAAATTAAGCTCGAGCTTGAATCTTGTCTTGCCGAGATGATATTCTTTCAGAAGCTTTTTCTTTGGCAATGAAACATTCCATTGGCCATTCTTTTTATTCTCTCTGACTTTTAATTCCATTTAGAAAACTACGTGTAGTTTGTTTTAATACCCTTCATTTGAAATGCCAGTTATCAATTTCTTCAGAACTCATTTCCTCTTTTTTCTTTATTTTCTTCTTTGGCTGTTCAATCATGTTTGCACTTGGATGAATGCCATATTTTGAAAGAACAAAGGTCATCACCTTATCACATGTCTCTTTGTCTTTTGCATTAAACTTGAACTTGTCTATGATCCTATCCATAGAATCCTTAATCTTAATCTCGATTATATCTCCTCCTCTATTATAGATTACATTTCCCATCTTTTAAAAATAAAACAAATCAAATAAGTTTTGGCAGTCCACCGTTTCCAGACTTGGTAATCAGCCAGATAATCCCAATCACTGCTGCAATTCCTATTCCTATCACCAACCAATTCATCTGCTTCTTGGCCTCAATGATTGACTGTCTCAATCTATTGTAACAGTATCTGTATCCAAGTGTCAATGTTTTTTCT
>JAGVIO010000201.1 GCA_020056025.1 archaeon | reverse complement strand
TGAGGTTTATAATATATTCGCCAATTCACCGTCATGTCTTCCGCTATGCTACAGACATGACGAACTCTTGGCGCTCTTTAGCATCAGTACATTGGCTACTTACCATAGCAGGCGGGTCGCACTCCTCCCCTGCCCCGCTAGATATAATATTATCGCCACAAGTAACTATACATTCGCCACTAAAATCCCAGTCACACACACCATCAGGGCTATTGCCTGGAGGATTATTTGGTTTTTTACATTGTTCTCCTCTCATAGGAAACAAGTCTACCTTCCAGACTCTTCGCTGTTTTCCACCAATAGTATCAAATTCACATACATCTTTTGTACAATACTTGCCATCTAAGTTCGGACCTGTCTGCTTCTTTACACTCTCCACAATATACTAGCCCGTCAGCTTCATAACAACTATAAGGGGCGCATATATCAGTAGCCCATACACCTACTGGATTTCCTGGCTCTTGCTCAACACAGATCCATACATTACTACCAGTCCAAAATCCGCATTCTTTATGGCCTATCTCTACACCTTCGCCACAATAAAGCCCAATCCCTGGAGGAGCAATGACAGTAACAGCACAAATTACTATAAACATTAAACAAATCAGAACAAGTGAAAATATCTTCATCATTTACCCTCCTTTCAAACTTTATTTAGGTTTTTACAACCTATTCTCTTCCATAAAGAATTCTTATTTATAAATATTTCTATTAAAATCTAACAGAAAGGTTTTTGTTTGCAGAAGGAACTTGAATCAGAAAGGTTTATATACTATTCATCATTTTAAAATAGTAAATAAAGTTTATAATGATTGTAAACAGTTAATACCTGAAAGAGGTGTATGGATGAATAAAACTATGAAATGCTATGTCTGCAATGGCAAGATGGAAACTGGAGTTGAGCTGATTATCCATAAAGGAAAGACTATTCCTCAGGAGATCATGAAATGTTCTCATTGCGGCAATGCGATTGTAAGTTCTGATGAATACGAACGCGTAAGAAAAGAGTTGCACCCTTCTATATTGGAAAGAATAAGGTGTTTGTTCAAAGGGAATACAGAATTCATTGAATTCAAAGGAAAGGTTCTATAAATTACAGTATATCTTGCCTTCTTTGCTTCCTTTATTTAATGGCTGGATATGAATAATTAATATATTTTCTAGAATTAAAAAAGCGATAAGGATAAGTTTGGTTGCAGGAAATACTGAATATCGGTGGATACAATAATACTTCTTATGTCTTTCAGGAATATTTGGGTAGATTTCATTGCCTGCGTATATCTTCCCTTTCTTCAAACATTGAATAATAAATTCTTTGCTCCAATTGTACCCTTGTTTGATGATATCCATTTCTGCATGTAATTGAATATCGAACTCATTTCTGTCTAGTTTTTCGTAAATTAGACTGAGTGTCTTTTCATCTATCATCCTGCATATTGAAGCAATAGCAACTATTTAAGATTTTCTTTTTATTAAGAAGTCTTCTTCACATCAGCCTGAAAAACTTGCCAATATTTCCATTCATCCTCCTCGCCCTCGTCAATTTTACAGCAGAAATTGGGCGAGCCGTTAAATATAATCTCTTATCATCTGCTTCCCACCACTGGACAATCATGTTGTCCTGTGAAGAATGTATTCCTGGAGCCTAAAGACCAGGATTTCTGCATTTTACTCAGCACTGGTCACTGGACATCTCCCCCCGGCAAAGGTATATAAATAAGAACATTCATTAATTTGTCTATGAAATGGAAAACTGAAAATATAGATGTAAGCAATAAAGACCTGGAAAAAGGCTTAATTTTGCCTAAATACCCGTCAAGAGAATTAACAGAGTTAACTGGCATAATTATTGGTGATGGATATTTATACAATAGATTTAACAAGTATAGGCTAGGCATTGTTGGAAATCCAAAGATAGATGACGAATACTTTACAAGAATAAGAAAATTGATAAAAAATGTATTTGGTGTCTCGTCTAATCAAAAAATTGGAGGAAGAGGATTAAGGATTGTAATAAACTCAAAAGGAATGTTTGGATTCTTTACATTAATTTTGGCTTTGCCTCACGGAGAAGGAAAGGGTGCAACAGTTAAAATTCCTAAAATATTTGTTAAAGATAAAATACTCTCAAGTTCAGTATTAAGGGGCATTTTTGACACAGACGGCACTATTTTTACATCAGACAAAAAAGGAGCCATAGATTACCCTTGCATAGAACTGACTACAACAAGCATTAAATTAGCAAAACAGGTCAAAGGAATATTGGCAATAAAAGGTTTCAGAGTAGCAAATATCAGGGAATCTAAATCCAAACATAGTAAATTAATAGTGTATAAGGTGTCTTTATATGGAAAAAAGAATGTAAGTCTTTGGCACGATAAAATTGGATTCTCAAACCCAAATAAATATAACAAGTTAATGAAAATAAATGGGGGTAGGGGAATTTGAATCCCCGATACCACGGTCTTCAGCCGTCTAAGCTGCTTTTTTGAAGCATGTGCTCTCCCAGGCTAAGCTATACCCCCATATGAATGGGAATTATTTCACAACTTCTAATTTTCCAAACTTTCCAGTTGTCAGCTGCTTCTCTCCCTGGAATTCATTGACATATCCATTAACTAAATGAATTTTATCCCCTACATTTACCTTGTCAATATCATCATTCCACAAAGTCAGCTTGACTGTTCCTGAATTGTCTTTTGCAGTCGCAGAGCATACTCTTCCTTTTCTGCCGAACTTCTCAAATCCC
>JAGVIO010000159.1 GCA_020056025.1 archaeon | reverse complement strand
GGCTCTGCATTGAATTTTGCTGCAAATTCCTTAAGATCATCAATCTCTTCAGCCAGGAAATGCTTGTAATAGTCTTTAGTCACTTTTGCTTCAATTGCAACTGTCCTTTTCGAATCAGAAGCAACTATATCGGGAGAAGGGTATTTTGAAGAGCCGCTTCCTGCTACTCTTACAGCAGCCCAGCCATTTGCCCAGAATTTATGTATAAGCTCTCTTTCAGCATTTATCCCCTTTGATTTTCTGCTCATTTTTACCTATGCTTGCTTGTAGCATTGCTTATAGCTTGATCTTCATGAAATCATATGCGCAAACCACATCTTCAAACTCTTCCTTGGCATCTTCTAACAATTCACCTGTTTCCTTGTATCTGGTTGAAAAATGTGTCAATACCAGCTTCTTGACATCTGCGCTCTTTGCAATGATTGCAGCCTGCTTGGAAGTCATGTGCCAGTTTGCTTCTGCCTTTTCCTGCATTTTGCTCGAATAAGTGGATTCACAAATCAATAGGTCAGCGTCTTTGGCAAGCTTCAATGAATTTGCTGAAGGAACAGAATCAGAGATATAGCTTATGATTTTTCCCTTGACAATATATGTAACCTCATCAGGCTCAATCTTCTTTCCTTTCCATATTATCGAATGCCCGTTTTGCAGCTTGCCCCATTCAGGCCCTTCTGGCACTCCAATCTTTTTCAAAACATCTGTCTTCATTCTTCTCTTGTCTTTTTCAACAAACCTGAAGCCAATTGTTTCTGTTTTATGCTCAAGCTCTTCTGCTTCTATATAATAATCTTCGTTATCAACAATCTTTCCAGTCCCCTCATATAATTCGATATTAATCCTGTTGTCAAACACAACAGCATTCATCATCTCATTAAACCTTTTCTTGGTTCCCTTTGGCCCGTATATCCTCAGGGTATTAGCATATTCAGAGATTCCCAATGTCTGCACAATCCCAGGCAAGCCCAAAACATGGTCTCCATGCCAATGGGAGATAAATATCATATTGACACTGGTTGGCTTTATTCCGGCTATTGTTATCTGCCTTTGCGTGCCTTCTCCGCAGTCAAACAATATCCCATCGCCGCCGTAGCTAAGATAAATTCCAGAATGGTTCCTTTCCTTTGTAGGCTTTGCGCACGATGTTCCTAAAAATGTTATTTGCATAAGGGCTGTTAAATTCGCAAGGTTTTTAAGCATATCTCTTTTTTAATAATATATGTCAAAAAAACCAGAGCAAAAGCAGGAGCAACCACAGCACCAAGACCCTATAGCAATCAAAAAAATAGAATCAATATTCTCCAGAGAAAGGGTAATCACAGAAGACAGCAATGAAGCAAGGGAACTTTTCAATAAAAGCAGGTTTGGCACATTGCTTGAAACAGGCAAAGTACAGTTGTCTTTGATTGAAGCCCTGTATTTGCTTGCAAAAAACAGGCTGGCTGTTCTGGATGGAAAATCCAAGGAAATTCAGTTCAGCAGCCTTCTGAAAAAATCAATGAAAGTTGAGCCGAACATATGGATAAGATACTGCGTTTTCAGGGACATAAGAGACAGGGGATATATCATCAAAACAGCATTGAAATTTGGCGCAGATTTCAGGGTATACGACAGGGGCATTAAGCCAGGCGAAGACCATGCAAAATGGATAGTATATCCTGTCCACGAAGGAGAGGCATTGACATGGTATGATTTTGCAGCAAAGAACAGAGTTGCCCATTCTACAAAAAAGAAGCTTTTGATTGGAATTGTTGATGATGAAGGCGACGTGACTTATTACGAAATTCGATGGCTTAGGCCATGATTATATTAGACAACAAAAAATTATATAAATACTGCTTATCTAGATTTCTTGATGAGTAATCAAGACCTGATATTGAACTATATTCGCCAGAACGGCCCTGTGCTGCCTGCAAAGCTTACAAAACTTATTAATACAAATCTTCTCATAGCATCAGCACATCTTTCAGAGCTTGCAGACACAAAAAAGCTCAAGATGTCATTCCTTAAGATAGGAAGCAGCCCATTATACTATCTTGATGGCCAGGAGTCTAAGCTCCAGGATTTTGCAGACAACCTAAACGGAAAAGACAAGGTTGCCTATGACATTTTGAAAGAAAGCAAAATAGTCTCTGATGAAGAGCTTGACCCTCTGGCAAGGGTATCAATGCGCACAATAAAAGATTTTGCAGTTCCGCTGCAGGTTACTTACAAAGACCAGAAGATATTGTTCTGGAAATGGTATCTCACAGGCAATGAAGAAGCGCATAGCAAGATTGCAGATTATCTGAAATCAATAAATGGCGAAGCAGAGGAAGAAGCCAAAAAAGCAGAAGAGATAAAACTGGCTGAAGAAGCGCATAAAAAACAGGAACAGGAAAGAGAAGAAGTTGAATCCAGAAAAAAGCGCGAAGAGCAGAAAAAGCTGGAATTTGAAAAGCTAAAGCTTGAAGAAGATAAAAAGAAGCTTGAAGAGGAAAAGAAGAAACTGGAAAAGGCAAAGAAGTCATTGGCAGAAAAGAAGCTCGAAGCGAAAAAGGCAGAAACAACAGTAAAAGAGCCAGAAATAATTGAAACAGTAAGGAAAGAAAAAATAAGCACAAAGCCAGAACAGCAGAAATTAGCCAAACAGCCAAGAATAATAGAACAGATAAAAAAAGAACCAGATCATCAAAAAATAATCCAACAAGAGCCAGAGCTGCAGAAAATAACAAGGCATGAGCAGGAACCGCAGAAAGAGCGTCAAGAACAAAAAGAACAGCCAGATAAAAAAGAGTTTAT
>JAGVIO010000004.1 GCA_020056025.1 archaeon | reverse complement strand
TAAGCACAGTGTTCTGTGTAAGGTTTTCTAGAACGCATTCGATATCATTTTTGTCCAAGACCCTGCCTATGATTAATGTAAACGCCACAGCCAAAGAAAGTTTAGATATAGTTTATAAATATTATTTGCTTGGAATGAATAGGACAGAATAGCTATTCTTATGCAGCAATCAGATAAGCAGAACTGGTCCTCATGATTGATGCTAGCTTATACATCCTAGCCTCATTAAAGATAAGATCCCTGTTTAGGCTCTTTGCTACAAATCTTGAATCATCCCTGAGATTAGAAACCACAATTAGATTCTTATACACCATATAGAATATATAGTATACAGTACTTCTATTTAAATTTAACCTAAGAAAAATGGAAAATTATGCAAAAATAAGCGAAATATTTAAATAATCATGGATTATTTTTCCATTTATGGACCAAATTGATGAACAAATTCTCGAAATTCTCTCAGGAAACGCTAAAACACCTATGCAGAAGATTTCCCAGCGATTAAGCATTCCTATAACCACAGTACACAATAGGATAAAAAGGCTCGAAAAGCACGGGATCATCAGAAATTACACAATAAATATTGATTATGAAAGGCTTGGAAAAGAGGTCTATGCAATTGTGCTTATTTCCCTGAACCACGCTGTTCTGAAGCAGGCAAACCTCAGCATAAAAGAGCTTATGAAAAAGATCAAATGGATTTCAGGTGTTGAAAGAGTATCTGAAATAACAGGCCCAAAAGATATTATGATAAGGGTAAGAGCCAGTGATGTCCATGAGCTGGACAGGATTCTCACAGAAGACCTGAGGAAAGTAGAAGGCATAGAGCAGACAGATACAATGATTATTCTGCATGACATTCAGTAAAACGAGAACAATCAGTAAAATAAGAATAAGCCTAATTCAAACTTAGTAAAGAAACTCGCTTCCACTTCTCTCTGTTATCTCTCCTGCAATATTAGCAAGCATCAGTTCTTTGACTTTTTCTTTGTCAGAAGTCTGGCCAAGAACATACCCTAATTTGACATAAGCAGTCTCAGGGTGCATGTCTTCTGCAAAAATGCAATTTAGTTTTATAGAAAGCTCTCTGAGATTGGCATAAACAAGTGGATGCACTCTTCCGTATATTGTCTGAGCAGCAATAACAACAGGAATCTTCATATCTTTAATCTCGCCAAGCAATGCATTTGGGATATTGCCTAATCCAGTTGCAGCAATAACCACTCCTTTGTATTTTTTGTAGATATTTATTACATCTGGCTTTATTCCAGGATAAGTGTACAGCAAAGCAACATCATCTTCAAATTCAGAAATTGCTTCAGCCTTTGCATTGCTTCTTTTCATATAATCTTCATTCACAATTTCTATCTTTCCATTTTCAAAAACTTTTGCAATCGGAAGATCATTTATCGGCCTGAAAGCATCTCTTCTTGAGGTATGCATCTTCCTTACTTTTGTCCCTTTTATCAGAAGGCAGTAATCGTCATTTGTTGTTCCGTGCATGCACACCATCACTTCAGCAATATCAGATTTTGCAGCAGCTGTTACAGAGCACAGAAGATTCATAAAAGCATCAGAGCTTCCCCTGTCAATGCTCCTTTGCGCTCCTGTGACAATGACTGGCTTTGAAAGGTTCTTCAGTAAGAATGAAAGCGCAGCAGATGTGAAATGCATTGTATCTGTTCCCTGTGTTATAACAACACCATCTGCTCCTGAATTTAATTCTTCTTCAGCAGCTTTTGCCATAGCAAGCCATTCTTTTGAAGTCATATCTTCAGACATGACTGACATAATCTTCTTTGCTTTGAGATTAGCAATATCAGCCAGTTCAGGCAGCATCTCAACAAAATCCTCAGCAGTATAATCAGCAATTACCCCTCCTGTCTTATAATCAACTTTTGAGGAGATTGTCCCTCCTGTGGAAATTATTGTTACATTAGGCAGTCCGGTTTTCTCTTTCAGCGCATGCTTTGCAGGCTTTTTTGCTTCGTATCTTTCAGTAACTTCAATCTTTTTGATTTTAGAATTGTCAATCCCGATGTTATATCCGTTCTCTAATTTCAGCACAGTAACATTCCTGTCAAGAATCTCAGGCCTTGGCATAAGTATTCCTGAGAATTCTTCTGTCTCTGTAATAATCCTGACAGAATCCCCTGGTTTTGCATCAGCCATAATCATAGAATAAAATATAGTTATTTAATAATGTTTTGATTGTTTTTTATTCAAAACCAAATTCTATATTTTTTCATTTATTCTTTTAGTTTTGCGTATACAACTTTTCCTTTTTCAGTAAGTTCATAAATCCTACCTAAATTATCCGTTGGATTAAGGCACTTAGCAAATCCTTTCTTTGCAAAATTTCTTAGAACTCTGCTTGCTTCAGAAAGGCTGAGTTCTGTAATCTTCTTTATTTGAGTTACAGTCATGGGCTTAGACATGAT
>JAGVIO010000204.1 GCA_020056025.1 archaeon | reverse complement strand
TGTCAATGGGAAAGAGAATGGGAATGTCTGCTGTAAAAGTAAATTACCCTAGATTGATTGTTGATAATTATTCAAGAAAACAGGCTCCATTCTTTGATGCAACAGGAGCTCATGCAGGAGCATTGCTCGGCGATGTGCTTCACGATCCGTTTCAGTCAGGCGGTTTAGGCACACCATCCCATGAGAGGGTTGTTGCAGGGATGATACACAAGGCAAACATGGGTGTTTTATTTATTGACGAGATTGCAACACTGCAACCAGCAACTCAGCAAGATTTATTGACTGCATTACAGGAAGGCAAATATTCAATCACAGGCCAGTCTGAAAGATCAGCAGGCGCAATGGTAATGACAGAGCCAGTGCCATGCAACTTTATCATGGTCGCAGCAGGAAACCTTGAGACAGTAAAGCACATGCATCCTGCACTTAGGAGCAGGATTAGGGGATATGGTTATGAGATTTACATGAATGAGACAATGCCAGACACTCCTGAAAACCAGATGAAGATAGCAAGGTTTGTCGCTCAGGAAGTTACAAAAGACAAAAAGATTCCGCATTTCTCAAAAGAAGCAGCCTTGGCAATAATTGAAGAAGCAAGGAGAAGGGCAAACAGAAAAGGCCATCTTACATTGAGATTAAGAGAGCTTGGCGGCCTGATAAGGGCAGCAGGCGATCTTGCAATGGAAAAAGGCGCAAAGCTTGTAGAGAAAGAGCATATCATCGGCGCAAAGAAGATTGCAAGGACACTGGAGCAGCAGATTGCTGACAAATATATTGAGAGAAAGAAAGAATATGAAGTGATTATCACATCAGGCCAAAAGGTTGGCAGGGTAAATGGCTTGGCAGTCATTGGCGGAGAAGAAGTATATTCTGGAATTATCCTTCCTATCGAATCAGAAGTAACTCCGGGCGGAAAAGAAAGAGAGATAATCGCAACAGGAAAATTAGGCGAGATTGCAAAAGAAGCAGTAAAGAATGTTTCTGCCATAATAAAGAAATATTTCGGTGAAGACATAAAAGAGAAATATGATATCTATGTGCAGTTCTTGCAGACATACGAAGGTGTTGAGGGAGATTCAGCATCAATCGCAGTGGCTACTTCTATAATCTCTGCATTGAAGAAGATTCCAGTAAGGCAGGATACTGCAATGACTGGCTCATTGTCAGTGCGTGGAGAAGTTCTTCCAATCGGCGGAGTTTCTGCAAAAGTAGAAGCAGCAATCGAAGCAGGCCTGAAGCGGGTCATTGTTCCAAAATCAAACCTGAATGATATTGTGATTGATCCTATCAAGCTTAAGACAATCAGGATAATCCCTGTTGAGACAATTGCACAGGTCCTGAAAGAAGCTCTTGACTGGAAAGGAAAGCATCAGATACTGAAAAAGATTTCTAGAAAGCATTGAGCAGAGATTTTATAATCCTTCTTTACATTTACCGTAAGGTTTTTATACCTGTTCTTGCAATTTAAGGCTTATGATAAAAAACATACATGAAGTGAATTCATGCCCTGAATGCGGCAGTGAAAATATAATCTATAAGGATGAAGAGCAGCAGGTTATCTGCGAAGACTGCGGCATGATATTCGAGCCCCTTGGCAGCAAAGAAGAGGAAGAGGAGTTTGAGGAAGTGGCAGGCATAGAAGAAAAGCCTTCGAAAGAGAAAACGCCTGCAAAGAAACCTGCCAAGAAAAAAGGCAAAAAGAAAAGATAAGAAAATCAATGATCTTTGTTTCTGATAGATATTTCTATCCATTTCACATTCTTTTGTCAATCACTGGTTTCAATAACTTTTAATCATTGCCAAAAAGATAAAATTATAAATAGAAGTATTGTATAATAACAGCTAAAACAGTTTATTCCACTAGTCTGTGACTAGTGGTCCTAAGTGGAATAAAATGTGCTCAAGAGCGAGTGACAATGGTCACGAGCTGTTGACAGAGGTAAAGATGGAACAGACTATATCCAGAGACACACCCCTGAATGAAATCACATTCAGGCGTTATGAAAAGCCTACTATGAAAGGAAGGGATCTTGTAAGAAAGCTCTGCCTCAGCATTGGCCTTCTTCAGCCAGGAGATTCAAGGGATGTTGTTATTGATGTTCTTTATGTTCTTTTGAGAGAGCAAAGAGAGATTGACTCAGAGACAATCAGGGAAAAAGTGATTGAATTCAGGAAGCAGAGCAATCTCCAATTGCTGGGAGTTGCTTCATCAAACATCAGAAGGCAGCTGAAGAGATTGAGAGAATCACAGATCATCGAAAAGAAATTCAACAACTATCGCATAAACGAATATATGTCTCTTACAGAGATCATGCACGAAAAGCTTGAGAAATTCCTGATCCCTTCAGTCATGGAAAGAGTAAAGGAATATTTCAAGGCAGTTGATGAAGAGTTCTTTGCAAAATAGAATAAGCAATAAAGCGCAATAAAATCAGTGAAATGCAATAAACACAGCAAAGTGCAATAGTTATAATCCATAAAAATAAATTATTTAAACAAAGCTTTTTCTTTCAGCATAGGGGGTTTTATGCTAGAAGCGCTATTGAATGAGCTAAAGATAAGAAACAACAGGCTTTTTCTTAATTTCAGGGATATTGGAAGCTTCTATGTTGACGGCTACATGCATACTTTTTCAGCAATTGCTGCAGAGAGAAAAGACAAGCAGAAAGTTGAAGTATTGAAAGAAAAAATAAAACAGATTCCAGAGCTTAACAAATTCAAAATAAATGACAACACAAGCATGGGCTTTGACAGCAAATATGCAGCTTTTGAGATTGTGCAGCTCGAAGCTCCTGTTTATTTCGGCAGCGACAATGCATATTCAATTGAGCTGAGAAAACAAGGCAGACTGGAAAAAGGAATTGTAAATACTCCTTTGCCAGAAGAATTCTCAAGCAGCCATTACAAGAGAACAGCAGAATACCAGTTAAGCCCTGTATGCGGAGTATTTGACCTTGAAGATTGCCTTGCAGAAGCACTGAAGATGCAGAAACAAGTCAATCAAAAATATGATTCAATTCTCAAAATGCTTTCAAATGATTTTTCAGGAAACATCCTTTCAAGAGCAAAGAAATATCTTGACAAGAAAATCTATTCTTCATTTGACAGATCAATAAATTTTTTGTTTCCTGTGTTTGATAATGATGAATGCAAAAAATGGCATTTCAACAGCTCAGAAGAGAAAAAATTCTCAAAATCATTTGGCACAGAAGAAGTAAGCAAGCAGCTGAAAGATTTCACTGAAACAATAAAATCCTGGTCAGAAAAGCTCCTGAAAATCAGCAGATTCTATATTGAAAAAGAAGATGATGGAAGATTTTATCCTCATTTCATAGAAGATATTACAGGCAGCAAAATAAAAAATGAAGAAAGAAAATTCATGAGATACAAGCGCATGATAAATTATGAAGAGATATCGTCTTTGGTCCAGGGATTATTTGACATTGAGAAATTTGAGTTTAATACAGAAAATGAGAGGATTGATCTTGTAGTCTTCTGCAACAGGATTGGCGATGAAATAAGAAACTGCACAGTCCTTTCGCAGTATCCTCTCTCAAAATCAGAGATCAGCGGATTCAAATTCATTTACGCAAAAGACAATGAAGAGATTGTCAGGCTTGCAGCATCTCTCATTAACCGCAATGACAATCCAGATGAAGAATCATTGATTATAACAGCCTACAACATAAATTTCGATTCAATCAATCTCAGAGAAGGAGGTGACTTTGGCATAGGCGAACGTGATTCAGAGCCTAAAAAAGAAGTCAATCTGAAATTCTTTGAGAAGATTGCAGTGTATGGAAAGAATGTGCTTGACCCATGGGATATTGCAAAAAGCATTGCATCACATCTTCCTAACCAAAAGCTTGAGATGGTTGCAAACTTCTTTGGAATTGATTTCAAAAAAGGAATAAATTACAGGAACGGAAGAGAGCTTTCAATAGCAGCAAGGACAGGCAAAACAGAGCATCTCAGCAAAGACACGCTTGCAATCCTTCTTTCAAAATCAGGAAAAAGCTCATTGCAGGAAATCCAGAATCTTCAGGAACTTTGCACAGAGATAATGGTTGATTATGCAGCATCAGACGCTCTTTCACTGGCGAGATTGCAGAATACAGGGCTTTTCAGGAATGCGCTGAAGCACAGGGCATATCTTGGCCAGAAACTGACAATCAACCCATTTGACTTGATGCATGACCTGAACAGGCTGAACTATGCCCAGGAAAGAAGCTATTTTTTGAATGTCGGAGTGCACAGGGATGCAGTAAGGCTGAAATTCAAGAACATGCTCAACTATGAAAACAGGGCAAGGCAGAAGATAAAGAGATTGAAATTTGACTATTCTTTTTCAAGAGGAAATGAAAGAGGAGTATTCAGTGAAGTCTGCAAGGTTTATGTTCCATTGACAAGATTTTTGGAAGACATTGTCAAAATAAGGTTTCCGGAAGTCAGCGACCTTATAAAATATTCAAAGCAGTTCAGTAGCAATCCGCTGGAAGAAGCAGACCTTGCGCATGCAGAAGACAAGCTGTGCAAATGGCTTGCTATTGATTTCTCAGTATGCATGTATGAGTCAGACAAGCTGCAGTCTTTGCTCAAGCAGGCAAAAGAAAAGTCAGAAACTGAAAAAAGCAGCAAGCAGTTTAATGAAGATATCTATAGCCTGTTCTATGGGATAAGGAATGCTCTGAAAGAAAAAGGCCCTTTTGACAGATACCTTGATGCAAATATAACAATCAAGCAGCTCGAAGCTCTTCTTGCTTCAGACAGCAGGCAGTATATTCTTGATAAATATTCTCTTTCTGCAAAGGATGCCCAGCAGCTTTTTAATCAGTGGGCAAGGCTGCAGAACAAAGAAAGAAAAGTGCATGGAAATTATGCAGTAAGGGCATTCCATCAGCAGCATGCTCCTGAAAATATTTCAAGTGTGGAAGAAGCACTTTTTTACAGGAATGCAGAAATTTCAAAATTTATCAGGCAGAATGATCTGAAACTAGTGCATTGCCAGGGAGATTATCTGTATCTTCAGGGAAACAAAGAGATTTTCCAAAAGCAGGACTGCCAGTTCATCCATGTTGACACAATCGAAAAGATGTTTGTCAGCTTTAATTCAAGCGACAAACACTCAAGAAAAAACAGTGAAGAAAAAGAGCTTAAGCATAAGGTTTTCTACTTAAGGCATGGCTATCTTGAAGGATTTGAGCAAGGTGAAGATCCAACTTACAATTACACTCAGTTTGAGATAAAGGCATTTTCAGTTTTTTTAAAGCATGTTCTTGCAGAGGATTATAAGGCAGCATTGCTGCATGTTTCAGATTCATTGAAGCAGCTGAAAGAAAGGAATATCCCATTGGAAGACCTTGTCTGGCTCAACAAAACAAAAAAAAGATACAGGGCATTTGAATCAGGAGATGCTGTTCTTTTTTACGAAGAAAAAAAAGATGCAGAAGATATTTTGCAGGGGTCTGGTAAAACTAAGCTGAAGCATAAATCTAAGATGAAAGGAGGCAAATCTGAGCCCCAGTCTGGCAAAGCTGAAGTAAAATATGACGAGGAAAAAGACAGGGATTATATTGAAGAGCAGGATGGTGTTGTGAAGATTGACGGAAAAAAGCAGCCAAGGATGAAAAAAGCATATTTCATGCAATTGTCTTCTTTAAATCCGGATTGGGAGCTGTATGAAAAAAGGATCCATTCACTTGCTTATGACTTCTTAGAGCCCTTGTTAGGCAAAGATGCAAAAGATTTCATCGAGTCAGAGAATTCAGAGCAGGAAATAGCAGAAATTGCAGAGAGAATTATGAAAGAGAAAACAGCAAGCAGAGAATATAAAAATATAAAAACACCTGCACAAAAGCCAGTCCAGGGGGTATTGTTCGAATGAGCCAGCAGACAGAAAAGCCAAAAGTCTATCTCGCAAACTGCCTTGGATTCTCTTATCTTCTCAGGGAATATGTGCTTTATGGTTTTCTTGTCCCTGAGATTGAAGATATTGGCTTCAAGGTCCTTGAGCCGTTCAGGGAATGCCCTAAATATACAGACATGGCTCCTGCCCTGTCAGAAAAGGATTATGATAAAAAAGCAGTTGAATTCAAAAAAGCAGCTTGCAGATATCGCATACAAATGAAAATCTCATGTCGCAGTCCTCCTGCCTTGTTGCAATAGCTGACGGAAGCAGGGACTTGGATCCAGGAATTGCATGTGAGATATCTCATTTTGATAGCATATACAGAGACAGCAGGCATCCTATCTATCTTCTGCACACAGATTTCAGGCAGGCAGAGAACATTGGCACTCCTGTAAATCTCCAGCTTCTTGCTCCGATTGAGAGAAGCAGCGGAAGGATATTCTCAGGGCATTCAAAAGATACATTGGACGAGTTCTTCATCGAGATGAGATCATTTTACAGGCAATTAAAAAGCCAATAAAATCTTTATTTCCGCAATCTTTTTAAACAAATGCCTGTTTCTCAGGCTCTTATGGAAGGAACAATTGTCAATTACAGG
>JAGVIO010000080.1 GCA_020056025.1 archaeon | reverse complement strand
TCTTGATCTTGTGCGGAATAATCACATTGTTGTTGTTGACATTTCCCAGCTCAAAAACAGTGATTTTACTGGATTAAAGATGTTCAGCAATAAGTTAAAGCAAAAATGTGATGAAATGAAATGGGGCCTTGGTGCATTAAGCAATGATTTGCTGATGGTCACACCAACAAGTGTCAAGTTTGAGAAAAAAAAGCCAGAACCAGCACCAGAGACAGCATAACTCTTATATATCTTTCTTCTTTTGTTTATGATATGAAACAAGTATCTTCATTTAATTATGTTTTTCCATTGCTCTCTGCACTGTTTTCTGCAGGGATGCTTATGTTCTCAGAAGTTTTAACAACACAGTATCGTTATTCTTCTCTTTTTTTGATGATATTTCTTAATGGCATAGGAGGATTTTTGATATTCTTATTTCTCCCTGACAAAATAAAAAATACAAAACTGGTTTTAAGTGCACACCCTTTTTTGTTGTTGTGCGCCAGTCTGTTTAGTTATTGTTTTTCAGGACTTGCTGCATTTTATGCTACATCACATCTTGGTGCCACAAAAATATCCTTTGCTCTTCAATTAGAAAGTTTATTTATTGTTGTCTTTGCAGTTCTTTTCTTAAAAGAAAAACTTTCATTGAAAACAATTCTTGCTGGAATTCTTATTCTTGCGGGTGGTTTTTTTCTTCAATACACACCAGGAGGATTGTCATTTGCATTCATCGACTTTATTGCTCTTCTTGCACCTTTCTTTTTTGCTATTGGCATTCTTTTAAATACACGCCTTTTGCAGGAATATTCTGCAGTGACAATTACTGCAGTTGGCCAATTGCTTGTGGCGCTTCCTCTTATTTTTCTTTTATTTTTTTTTAATAATCCCTTGACATTCTTTACTTTTTTTCTTATAGTAATCATGTCTTGTTTCGAAGGATTAGCATGGTTGTTTTACAATAAAGGATTAGAAACAGTTGGTGCTTCTGCTACTACTATTTTATTTGGTTCTGTTCCGTTTTTTACTTTGCTTTTTTCATATCTCTTTAATCATTTTTTAGAGGATTTCTTCATGATTCCTGCAAACATATTCTTTGTTGTCTGTGGAGGGATTCTCATATCCACAGGAATTATCGTAATTTCACAATTAAATCCATGATTTTTTCTTAAAATAAATAAGAAGAACAGTAACAGAACAAATCATCACAGCCCATGCAAATGCATAGCCATATTTCCAGTCTAATTCAGGCATAAAATGAAAGTTCATCCCATAAATAGAGCTAATAACTGTGAGAGGCATGGTTACTGTTGCAACAACAGTCAGAACTTTGATAACTGCATTCATCTGATTGGACATGACAATAGTATGTGTTTCAACAATGTTCGCAACAATTTCCCGTTGAATTTCAATAAAGTCTGTAATTCTGATAACTTTGTCATAAGTGTCTCTAAAGTAAACTTCTGAGCGTGGAGAGAAAAACGGCACTGTTCGCTTCGCCATTGCATTGATGACTTCTCTGTGATTTGTTGTATGTCGTTTCATATCCATAACATGCTGCTTGAATTTAAACAATTTTCCAAGAGAATGGGAATCTGCTTTTTTGAAGATTTTTGCTTCAACAATGTCAATTTCCTGATCAATTGTTTCAATAGCAGTAAAAAAAGATTCCATAAGCCTGTCAGTAATATATTGTAGGACAAATTCAGGTCCTTTTGCAAGAAGCATCTGCAGTTCTTTTGGATCATCGTGGAGTACATGAATTGCATCAATATCATTGAGGTGGTTAGTAATGATAAAATTTTCACCTAAAATAAAATCCACTTCTTGAATTTTAATCTCACCTTTTTGAATAACAACACCGTATAAGATTGCAAGAACATATTTTTCAAATACTTCTATTTTAATGCGTGTTTCTTTTTTTAGGCAATCATCCACAGTAAGAGGATGAATGTTGAAAATATCTTTGATAGCAAGAAAATCTTCTCTGTTTTCGTGAATATCAATCCAGAAAACCTCATCTTTTTTTGGCAGTTTTGTAACAGGTTCTTTTGATTCTTCCAACGTATTTGTTTTATGATAATAGACCCATGTACGTGCCATAAGAAAGCGATGTGAAAAGAAATATATATACCTTTGGTTTAAAGTGTATGATGAACACCCTTCTTTTCGGCACAGCAGGCATTCCACTCTCTACAGAAAAGCGAACAACAATCAATGGCATTGCGCAGGTTCACCATCTTAATTTAAATGCAATGGAGCTTGAGTTTGTGCAGTCAG
>JAGVIO010000205.1 GCA_020056025.1 archaeon | reverse complement strand
CAGATAATGCTTTATGCTCTTTCCAACCTTCCTTTTTTCCAGGTACATAATATTATATAAGGTGACCACATTTATAAATCTTGCTATTTTGTGGTCACCTAGCAAGTATATACAACACTTCTTTCCATGCCAAAAATATATATAATTGCTTCATCATACTATACTCTAGAGAAAAGGCGTATCTACCCCTACCCCCTTATAAATTCTAAAAACGCCTTTCTTTTTTCTTTCTTTTCCTTGTTTTCTTTTTTGAAATGCTTGTTTTTTAATGAAATAGCTTTCCAAAAACGAAATCTTAATAAATACAACTGCATTTTAGAGCTGTTCGGGGGCAGATTATGCAGGAATTAGAGACGCTTACAGCTTTGTTTGACAGGAAAACAATTGCAATCTTAACTTCTTTGGCTAATGACAATTCCAAAGAAGGTCTGTATCTGAGGGAGATTTCAAAGCTTTCAAAGGTTCCTGATGCAACAACCTATAGGATAATTGCAAAACTTGTGAAAGCAGGAATTGCAAGGCAGCAGTCAATCAAAAACCTGAAGCTTTATACCTTCAACAACAATGACAAGACTGTGTTTCTGTACAGGATCCTTAAGAAAGAAGTAAGAGTTGTAGAAATATTTGTTGAAAAAGCATCTGCAATTCCAAATGTGGAAGCAATACTGCTGCACGGAGAGGATTCTTCACAGAGGGCAAACATCCTTTTGATAGGAAACAATATTGACCCTCAGCCTGTCAAGGAACTGTGCGCAATGCTCAATGAGAAATACAAGTTTGTTATTTCACCTTTGACTTTGACTGCAGAGCAGTTCTCGCAGATGTCTTCAATGGGGCTGTATACAGGAAAAGAGAAAGTTCTTTTCAAGAAGCAGTAAATGTACTTTGCAAGAAATAATAAAAGTAATGTACAAGAACAATAAATAATCAATATCTTATTTCTCCACGAGAAATTAAGGGGTTAAAAATAGGAGTTAATAATAATCTTACTGGCTGCTCGCAAAGGCTCGCAGGCAAATACCTGAAACAGATTATTAAGAAAAAATAACTTAAGAAAAAAAATAACCCCTGTGCAAGATGCACAGGAGAAAAGGTTTTCTTTGCTGCCTTAGTTTCGGGGGTTTTGCTTTTAGGGAGGCAAAATTTAATAAACCAAGGCAAGAAATCCACAAATCACTTTCGTGACTATGAATGTAAAAAAATGGACTTCTTGAAGTCCATTTAGTTAACCAGCTCTATGCCCAGCTCTTCGTTCATCATCTTCCTTGTCTTTGCAGCCTGCCTGTGGCTGTCAACCTTGCCAAGTATCCATGGGCTATTGACTCCTGTTATGATTGTCATAACTGTCAATTTGCCTTTCATGTCATCGCAGACTCTTGCTCCCCAGATGACGTTTGCGTCCTGGTCAAGAGATTCTGTTACAATCTCTCCTATCCTGGCAACTTCCTCAAGTGTCATGTCAGGGCCGCCTGAAACGTGGATCAATGCGCCTGTCGCACCTTCATAATTGATGTCGAGCAGAGGATTGCTCATTGCGCCTTTGACTGCTTCTTCAACCCTGTTGTTTGTGTCAGAGCTTCCTACTCCTATTGCTGCCACTCCGCCGTTTGTCATTATTGCCTTGACGTCTGCATAGTCCAGGTTGACCAATGATGGAACTGCGATTGTCTCGACGATTCCCTTTATCATTGTTGCAACCAGCTCATTAGCGACTGCAAATGCCTGTTGGATAGGCAAATTTCCTGCAATCTGAACAAGCCTGTTGTTGTCTATAACAATAACTGTGTCTGAAACCTGCCTTAGCTGCTGGAGTCCGAATTCTGCCTTGTCGCATCTTGCTCTTTCAATACTGAATGGCATTGTCACTGTTCCGATCACAATTGCTCCTGCGTCTTTTGCAACCTGTGCAACAACCGGAGCTGCTCCTGTACCTGTTCCTCCGCCCATTCCTGCGCATACGAAGACCATGTCAGCTCCTTTTATGTGCTCTTTAATTTCGCTCATGCTCTCTTTTGCAGCTTCTGCTCCTTTTTCAGGGAATCCGCCGCATCCAAGGCCTCTTGTAACTTCTTTACCAATTAAGAATTTAGCATCAGCATCAGTAACTTCAAGGTGTTGCACGTCTGTATTGCATGCTATTATTTCTGCACCTTTGATTCCTTTGTTGTAAAGCCATGAAACCATGTTGTTTCCTGCTCCACCAGCACCAATAACCTTTATTGTTGCCTGCCCTACTTTTAGTCCGCCATACTTGTTTTCATCAGCGCTTTTCAGCGCGTTCTCAACGATGAAGTCCATTTTTCTTACCCCCTTTTAGGATAGTTGTTTTCTATGTGGGAGATATGTGTAACCGAAACGTTTATATATTAGTATTAACATACCTACCTTTAGAAGACGCCAATCGATAACTTACGCCAATAAGTTGTTATTTGCTTGCCAAAGCAAACGTTTTCACACGCCAAAAACGAACCGCACAAACCGAGTTTTCCGCCAAGAAACTCGCTTGATTTTCGTTGATTGCGAATTTATAATTCTTTATTATGTATTAACTGATATATAAAGGTTTCTATACTAGAGAATATATATTGATTTACCGACGATAAAAAGCAGAAAATATTTATAGATTGTTTCACATAAATGTGTTTGAAAGGAAAGGTTTATAACCAAAATTTTGAAACAGTATACTGGTTTATTAAAAAGGTTAGGTCAAATATGGCTAAAACAAGAAGAATAAGCCTTATTGTAGGATTATCTGCATATTTAGCTATTTCTGGCTGCAATTGGCCTGAAAATCTGCGTTATGAAAGTGAAATAAGTCAGAATAAGGCTAAGGATATTGCTTATCGCTTGTCAAGATCAGAAGCAGAGTTCCAGATGGCAAGGCTGTCGGGCTGTTATTCTGGAGAAGATGCCTGGATAAGCAGAGACAGGGGAAAATTGTTCATTGATGTTTATGATAAATGCGGAAAATTGGAGTTCAGCGCAAAAGGCCCAAGCATAGGGGTTGAAGTCGAGCCATGGGATATTGGCAAGCACCTGAGAAAAGGGGATTCTTTCTCGTTCTACCATGTGCATCCTGCTGGTTATATGTTTTTCAACAATGCATATTCCATGCTGCCCAGCCCGCATGATTATGCTGTGCATATGAAAATAAAAGATTGGGCAAAGCAGAACAAATTCCAGGCGCTGCCTTCTGTAGAAGTGAGCAATGAGGCAATATGCTCATATGATGTTGACAGCTGTTATTCGCCAGAAGCCCTTGAAAGGCTTGTCGACGGCATATATGAAGAAATGCTGTGCTCTGGCAAAGAAAAGTATATTGCTGTTGAAGATATGAGAAAAGAGCTCAGAAAGATTGGCGTAAAGCTCGACATAAGAATGACAGATTACAACAAGATATGCGATATAAAATATTAGTGCTTATACCTTGATGCAATTGTTGTTATCAACTGAGCAGGAGTCTCATAAGAAAGTATCTCTTCTTTTTTGATCTTTGGCCTGTTGTCAGGGTGCAGGCCTAGTCTTAATTTGTACATGTCATAGTCTTTAAAGTGAAGATCTTTCCTGAAGTATGTTTTAGGGTTTAATTTTGCAACTTCTTTATCAAACTCTTTATGCAAGAGCTTGACTCTTTTAACATACAATTTATCATAAAACACTGTTGCTGTATTTCCAAAGACATCTGCTGTTACAAATACAAATTTATCCTTATGCGCATATGAGTCGCCAAGAGTATTTTCAAAAACAAAGCTGAAAAAGTTCCTTGTTAGAGTGGGATTCCCGTGGCCTTTGAGCAGCTCATAGGTTTTATATGCCTCCAAAACAGCAATAGCGCGGCCTTGAAGGCCTGTTCCATTTTTTTTCAATTTTGCACTGTCTTTTAGAATATAATCTGTGAACAGCTTGAAAAATGGATCTTTGTCTGAATATTGGCCTATTACATTAAGAATGTCTGTATCTATTATATCCAAAATGCCCAAATCTTCATTTTTAATATCAATAGGGCCTACAAAAGGTAATAGTGCTTTTTCAAGTGGCATTTTGTTTCCTCGAAGCAGGAGATAGAAGGGCAGATATATAAATCTTTGCTTTCATAGTCATTATTAAGTAGTAAAGATTATAGTAAGAATAATTTAGGATATAATAAAAGACAGAAATAAAGCATAATAACGTTCTGTCTTTTAAATATTAGTTGCCGACAATAGTCACGCATTATAAATATTCGGCAACTAATATAACGAAAAAATTTAAAACAGCAGAAGCATTTGCATGCGCAGGGTGATATAAATGGTATCATGGGAATTTAAAGAGATGAATAGAAATCTCGGAAATCTTAAGGCAAAAGCAGCAAATATAAGGGACTCTGACCTTAAAAAATTAAGCGAAAGCATATGTGTGGTTATCGACAGGGCAGCTAATATGAGCAGTACAAACATAAATCCATGGAAATTATTGCTGCTTGATATCCCTCAGCTGGACACAGGATTTGCAAACCTGACAACATTATTGGCAGGCATCAGCGGACCTTTGATAGCGCTGAAGAAGATTGCAAATGAGTTTAATGTGAATCCAGAAGATTATGTGAAGAGCAGATGCAAAGGAAATGTTGCTGTGCTTAAGGCGCTGGTTATTGAAGAATTAGAAAATCTGCTTAAAAGAATAGAAACAGCAAGGGCAATGCTTGCTGCAAGAAGGCCTGTTGGGGTAAGATGAGATTCGCGCATCTGGCTGACTGCCATATCGGAAGCTGGAGAGATCCTAAATTAAAGGATATCTCTTCAAAAGCATTTGTCAAGGCAATAGATATGGCTATCTCAAAGAAAGTTGATTTTGTGCTTATTGCAGGGGATCTTTTCAATACTTCGCTTCCTGCTATCGAGAGATTAAAGGAGACTGTTGAGAAGCTAAAAGAGCTGAAGGACAAAGGAATCCCTGTCTATCTTATTGCAGGCTCGCATGATTATTCTGTTTCAGGAAAAACGATGCTTGATGTCCTGGAAAAAGCAGGCTTGTTCTGCAATGTTGCAAAAGGCGATGAAGAAGGAGATAAAATAAAGCTGAAGTTCACAGTTGACAATAAAACAGGGGCAAAGATCACAGGAATCCTCGGAAAAAAAGGGGGGCTTGAGAAAGAATTCTACAAAAGCCTCTGCAGGGAAAGCCTCGAGTCTGAAGAAGGATATAAGATTTTCATGCTGCATTCTGCAATAGACGAACTGAAGCCAGAATCACTGAAAGAGATTGATTCACAGCCACTGTCTTTTTTACCTCGTGGTTTTGATTATTATGCAGGAGGGCATCCGCATTATGTCTATCAGAAAAATGAAGAAGGTTATGGGCTGATTGCTTACCCTGGACCATTATTTCCTAACAATTTCAAGGAGCTTGAGGATTTGGAGACAGGAGGATTTTATATTGTTGATGTCAAAGACAGAAAGACTTCTGTTGAATGGGAGCCAATTGTTGTGCATAATGTGCATAAGATAACTATTGATGCTGAAAGCAAGACTCCTGAGCAGGTGTATGAAGAGATTATTTCTTCCTTGAAAGGAAAAGAACTGACTGGCATGATTGTTACCTTGCGTGTTGAAGGCACGTTGCTTTCCGGTAAGCCTTCTGACATAAATTTCAAAGAGATATTTGAGAAGATATTTGCCAAATCAGCTTATTTTGTGATGAAAAACACTTCAAAGCTGATTGCAAAGGGGTTTGAAGAGATTAAAGTCAATGCTGATTCTGTTGAGAACATCGAAGCAAGCCTGATAAAAGAGCATCTGCAGCAGATAAAGGTAGGGGGGCTGGACAAGGAAAAGGAAGAGCTGCTTGTGAAAAGGCTCATGCATGCTCTGCTTGCTGAAAAGCAGGACGGAGAGAATGCAGCGATATTCGAAAACAGGGTAAAGGAAGAGATTTCAAAGATTATGGGGATTGAGAAATGACTGAGGTTGCATCTGTTGAGGAAGGGATTATTGAGGTTGTTCAAGATTGTATCAGGGAAGGCTCTGTAGAGGATGCAAGGTCCTGCATAGAGCTTGCAAGAAGATCAGGATATCCTATTGACAAGAAAGATGAAGAGATTGCGCTTGTTAAAGCTTATCTCAATTGCGTGCTTGCAAGCTATAAAATCGTCGAGGCATATGCTGAAAAAGCAGATTTTAACAGGATAGACAGGCAGTTGGATGTTGTCAGGAAAAATGCAGAGGAGATTGGCTGCGGCGGGCAGGAGTGTGAGCAGATGAAGATAGCAGCCTACAGGCTTGGGATTGGCGTGCTTTTAAGAAGCATAAAGAAGCTCCATTCCTGCAGGAGCGATTTCTATGAGGAGCTTGAAGAAGCAAGAAGAAGGGCAGACCTAATTGGTGACAGAGAATGCCTTGAAAACAAGCTGGAAGAGATGCTGCATTAAAAGTCGTTACTTATTAGTGGTTACAAAAACGAAAGCTTTATATATGGGGATTGTTTACTTATTCTACTATGGCAATAACACTTGACTCAATTGTAAATGATTTCAGGGCGTACCGGCAGAAAAGCGGCTCTTTGGGATTTTCTGATTTTAAGGCTTTTGTAAAGTATCACCCTACAAATGAAGAATATGGTAAAGCGTTTTCCTGCGTAAAGGATGCGCTTGCTGATCTCAGCCTGGATTTTATGCCAGAACGAGAGGATGTTGAAACAGCTGCAAAGCTGTTAGGAGCGCTGAAAGAAAGAGTTCCTAAGAAAGAGGACAAGCCTGACTATGTCTGGCTTCTCAAAGAGGCAATTTTGCTCCAGGGAAACAGCAGAAAGCAGGCTGATAAAGCTGCTGTGAAGATTGTTGAAGCAGGCCTCAGGAAAGAAGTAGGGCTTGTATACAAGCCAGAAACGCTTTATGCTGATGAAAAAGAGCGAATTGAAAAAGAAAAGGAGATTGAAGCTGAAAAAAGACGCATCTATAAGCAGAAAGGCTGGTCTGATGAAAAGATAGAGTGTGAGATTGTTAGAGGATACATAGAATCAGGCGGAGAGAGTAGCAAGATTATGACGGGTATTCAAAAAATCAGGCATTGCCCTGATATGTTAAGGTCGTTAAAGGATTCAGCTCGCAAGGTGAAAGATTTCCATCTTGCGTCTGAGATAGAGCATGAACTTGATGGAGATCATGTCCCTAAATTGGAAGAAATGTTTTTTGACGAAAAGGATGTGCAGAAATTCGTCAATGTTGGATATATCAGCAATCTTGAAAAAGCTTTTGAATATGCTCTGAGGGCAAAAGTGCAGAAGGATCTTAGGGTTAAGTTAAATGAAACAGATACTTTCCATCAGGTTGTCAATTCTGCGCATTTATTGTCAGACAGTTATGATACGGGTGTTGGCATAATGCCAAGCGGACAGTTTCAGGCATATATTTTCAGCAAAATGGGGCTGCCTGTGATTTCTTTCAGGTATGAAGAAGGAAGAGCACAATGGCAGAATGAGCCGAATCTTAGGGGCAGGAAGGTCTTGCTTATAGACAGGAATGCAGCAGACAGGCAGAAATTAGAGATTGTCGTGAATGCTGTAAAAGCAAAGAAGCCAGAAAGCATTGGATTTTACACAGACAACAGCTCTCTTTTTGATACAAAGACGCGCAAAATAATATCCTGCATGAGTAATGTGCCAGAATGCATAAGGGAGAAGACATATCATCCTACAAATATGCTGGATTATTCAAATTTCTACAAAGCTTTCAGCAAATTCAGGGAAGCTGTTCTCAGATAGATTTATTAATTTTGAAATTCTTGCTGTTGCATGCCAAATGCAAGAGCCAGCATTGTTATCAAGGGAGAAGTCCAGGGAGTTGGCTTTAGGTTTTTTGTAAGGGCAAAAGCACAGGCACTTGGGCTGAAAGGATGGGTAAGGAACAATGATGACAATTCTGTTGAAGTGTGCGCAGAAGGAGAGAGGATGTTAATTGAGAAGCTTATTGAATTCTGCAGGAAAGGGCCTTCTATGGCAAAAGTGGAGGATGTTGAGGTTAAATGGGAAAAGCCCCTGGATGAGTTTGGCTATTTTTATGTAGAAGACTGATTAAATTTATATATAAGTAAATCATAAACAACCAAATATTCATATCATTGGGGTGAGGGTATGCCTAAGAAAAAGAAAGTTGAAGAAATCAAAGAAGAGCCTAAAGAAGAGAAGATTCCAACAAACATTCCTGAAATAGAAAGGGATTCTGACGATGACTCTGAAGAAGAGTTTGAAGATGACGGTCTAGAAGGGGGTGGTTACGAAGAAGAGGAAGAGGCTGAAGATGATGAAGATGACGACGAGGATGACGATGACGAAGATGACGAAGAAGAAGAAGAATCAGAAGATGAAGAAGAGGATGATTTTGAAGAGGATTTCTAAGTGAAACAGGTTATTTTGGTTATTACTGAGCTCAGGCTTCCGAAAGGCAAGCTTGCAGCGCAGGTTGCCCATGCTTCTGTTGATGCAGCGTGGAAATCCCCTGAGAAGACAGTAAATGAATGGCGAATGCTCGGGATGAAAAAGATTGTCCTTAAGGTGAAAGACAAGGCTGAGTTATTGCGTTACAAGAAAATGGCTGACGAAGCAGGACTGGTTACTTCTTTGATCACAGACGCAGGCCATACTGTTGTTGAGCCAGGAACAATAACCTGCTTAGGAATTGGGCCTGATAAGGAAGAGAAGATTGACAGGATAACAGGAAAGCTGAAGATGCTTTGATTCTCTAGTTAAATTTATAAACAATTGATATTACAAACTATTCTATGCCGCCGTGGCACAATCTGGTAATGCGCGGGCCTTGAGCAATACTGTTAAAGCAAGCCCGTTCCCGAAAGGGTATCTCGGTTCAAATCCGAGCGGCGGCGGTTTTTTATTAAAAAATCGCAAACATTTTTAAATAAGCAATGCTAATTTCTCGCAATAAACTATATCGGGGGCGATATTATGAAAATCTCAAAGATGTTGGTTTTAACAATAGCATTAGTCATGGCTCTAAGTATTTTGCCAGCTGTGCTATATGCTCAGCAGCAGATTGTGCAGCCTATGCAGCAAAATCAGTTGATACTGCCTGACAACAATTATGCTCAGCCTATGCCTAATCAGCCTGTGCAAACTCAGCCTCCACAGCCTATGCCAAATCAGCCTGTGCAAACTCAGCCTCCACAACCTATGCCTAATCAGCCTGTGCAAAATCCAACTGCCCAGCCTATGTCTAATCCAGCTGTAACTTCAACTGCATCAGGAGGTGCTGTGCCTCAGCCCGGAATGCAGCCTACAAATGTAGTTAATCCTATTGAAGAATGCGTCAAGAAAGTAATGGCAGACAATACTGACCTAGAAGAGAATGACGCACAGATAAAGTGCAAGGAATCATACAAGCCGCCTGTGGCTTCTACTTCAACTGCTGTTGCGCAGCCAATGCCTACTGTATCTCAAGAATGCGGGCAGAACAACATGCTGCTCAAGCAAGAGATGGACAATGCATTGATGAAAGCAGCAGAAATCCAGAAAGAAGTAGGGGACCTTAAAGATGTCCAGGACTATATTTCGAAAATAAAGGAAAAGCTTGACTATAATATGAAATCATGCTGGGGAACTGCACAGCAGATTATCACTCCACAACCGACTGTAACATCAGCAGTTGCGCCAACTGCAATAACAGCAGATGCATCTGCCTCTGATGTAACAGCATACTACCAGAAGGAGATGCAGAACATCATCAACAAAGTCCCTTCAGTTGAGAACCAGATTACTTCCTTGAAAGAGCTGAGAACAAAAATAGATACTATGATTGAAGAGCTTCTCAATAACAAGGAAACAATAGACGCCTCTGACTTTGGCGGACTGGTTGACGAGTTCAATGTCAAGCCTAACGAAATAACAGCAGGGGATGTTTCACTGGAGACAACTGACAAGGAGATTGTCAAGAATTTCAATGGCCAGGACATGAAGATAAAGCCAGGGAAAGACAATGTTATGATGAACTATGGCGGCATGGATGTTAAAGCCAGGCAAATATCTGTCGGTGACAAGATTAAGATAGATGATATTGAGCTTAAGGCAATGCCTGACAAGATTAAGAAAAAGTTCGCTGGCAATGTGAACAGCGCAGAGTTAATGAAAGAGAACGGCAAGCTTGTGTATAATGTAAAGACAGAAGAAAACAGGAAGCTGTTCGGATTGTTCAACATAAAGGCCCAGACAAACTCAAAGTTTGACGCAACAGATGAAAATGCGCCATTATTAAATGAAGAAAAGCCATGGTGGTTTGCGTTAAGTTCCGGAGCAGCTCCTGATGCTGAAAGCAAGCCTGTTGATGAGCCTAAAGCAGAGGCAGAAAAAGCAGAAGAAGGTTTAATCGTAATAGATAAGCCGAGCCAATAAAAACAATAGTGAGGTAATCAAAATGAGAAATATAATATTATGCATAGCATTGATATTGATTGTATTGTTGGCAGGATGCCAGGCACAGCAGACAATAACAGCGCCAACGCCTGTACAGTCAACAATAGAGGCAGGGGCAGCAGCAAAAAGCATTGAGATTTCAAACTTTGCATTCAATCCAGAAGAGATAAATGTAAAAGTGGGAGATACAATCACATGGACAAACATGGATTCTGCGATGCACAGGCTGGCTTCTACAAGCGGAAATGAGATTATGTCAGACAACCTGCAAAAAGGACAGAGCTATTCGCACAAATTCTACACAGCAGGAACATTTGAATATGAATGCTCATTGCACCCTTCAATGAAAGGAAAGATAATTGTAGAATAAAATATTTATTTTTTTTATCTTTTTTTAAAAACATGCGAATAAGAAAAAGAAGTGACTGTTAAAACCTTTCTGATGCAATTAAATTCCTATACTCATCCATCAAGATAATTTGTCTTCAGAATATCATAGGCCTTTCCTGGCTTTGCTTGTTTATCTGGAGAGATGCCAAGAAAAGGAAAAGGAGATTTGTCATGCCTTCCGTAAGAACTCTTTTTTTCAATTTTATTAATCCCTAATTCGATTATTCCTTTTGCTTTGGGATGCCTGCCTGAATAAGAAACTGAGTCCAGTGTCAGTTCTTCATCAAATGAAGCAACAAGTATTCCATATTCTTTTTTTTCATGTTTTTTAACAGAGCTGAAAATTATTATATAAGAATCAGGCTGCTTAAATGTCCTAAATTCATCAAGATTCAGGCCAACTTCCTTCCTGAACTTAGAAACTATGTCATCTATTGACTCCAGTGCCATAAAACAGGAATATTTGATTCGGTTTATAAAACTTTTGACTACTTTGAAGAGATAATCAAATAAATTGCCCTCATATCATCTTCTTATACTTTTTTATCAGAGCAGCATCCAGATTTCCTTTTGCAATATTCCTGATGTGCTCTGCATCTTCAAGGTCTTTCTCAGAGCCAAGCTTTTCCTTGAAAGCAATCTGCATCTCCAGATGAGAGATTGTAAGCTCGTCCTTGCCGATCCTGACTGTTATCGGCTTGTCCATTGCAGCTGATTCCAATTCTGTCTTTGCAAATTTCAGGTCAACAAAAGGAGCAACTGTGTCCTCTGCTGCAAAGCGGACAGTCTTTCCTTCAAGCAGCTGCTCGTAAATCCCTTCATCATATTCTGCATCAAGGCAGTAGAATTCATTTTCCCTCAATTCAAGAAGCAATGCCCTGAAATGTGTTAGCTGCATCTTTGGCACAATGATGTGAACCTGCTCTGTTGTCCTCTGCCTTCCTAAAAGAATTGAAACATATCCTGAGATTATGACATAATTAGTGTATTTCTTCAGCACTTTTGTGAAATCTATTGCAAACCTGTCAAGCGAAGTTACTGTCTTTGAGAGCTCAATCCTGTTTTTTGAAATGAAGTTCATTTCCTATCACCTTTTAACTTAAGATAATCTTCTTTTTTCATTGAGAATGACCTTAAGCATGAATTAATTATAACATTCTGCTGCCTTGACCAGACCCTGTCGTCATGCTCTAAAACATATTTTGACCAAATATCAATGAATTTCATTCGCTCGTCCATATTTTCCTTGTTAAAGCTCATGCAGCATCCTCTTGTATGTTTCGATCAAGCTTTCGTCCAGATGGCCTTTTGCGATGTTCCTGATATGCCTTGCATCCTCCATGTCTTTCGGAGACTTCAGGACCTCTTCCTTGAAAGCAATCTGCATCTCCAAATGAGATATAATCAGCTCTTCCTTATTAAGCTTTACTGCCAATGGCTTGCTTAATGTGAGCGCGTCTATCCTGTTCTTTGCAAACTTGAGCTCGATATTCGGCACAACAGTATCCTCCCTTGCAAACCTGACTGCTGTCTTTTCAACAAGATATTCATAAATAGCTTCATCATATTCTGCATTAAGGCAGTAGAATTCATTTTCCCTTAATTCCTGGAGCAATAATTTAAATTTGCCAATGTCTATTTTTGGAATGAGGATATCAATATCCTCGCTTGCCCTCGACCTTCCAAGCAATATCGAGACATAGCCGCTGATTATCACATATTTGGAATATTTCCTCAATATCTTTACAAAATCAAGGCAGAATTCATCTAAATCAGAAAGTTCTTTATTGATCTCAATCAGATTTGCAGATATGAATTTCATCTTGAAGAATAAATTGAAATGAGTATTTAAAACTTGTCTATAAATTTAAGCAAGCGGATTAAAGGGAATAATCAAAACTTTCGTCATGTTTAAATACTTCTGCTGTTTAATAAGCAAAAGAGGTGAATTTTTATGGCAAAAAAAGAAGATAAATGCGAGCATCATCACTGCACACCAAGGTGCATGGGCATGAAGCTGTTAATTTTAGGTGTCCTGATTGGGCTAAAAGAAATGTATTATCCTGGCCTTGCATGGGCATATTTCATAGGCGGAATAATTGCATTGAAAGGGCTTATACATCTGGTAATGCCTAAATGCTGCTGCAAGAAATAAATTCTTGATTTTTTGTTTTTTATTGTTCTTTATTTTATTCGTACCTTAGCGCCTGTCGCTTTGCTCCTTGGCTTTAGCGATACTCGCTTTACTCATAACGTAATGCATACTCGCATAAGCTCGTAGCGCTAGCGTTACTATTCGTAACGTAGCGCATCCACTGGCTTTAGCCTTGAAGCTCTGTATGCTGGGATTGCTCCTGCAATCATCCCTATTATTATTGAAAATCCAAATGCAAAGAGCAGAAGCTCTGGAGTGATTGCTGTATTGCCTAATGCTCGCGCAAAGCCTCCACCGCCGCCTGTTGCTGTTCCTGATACAAGCAATCCTATGTAGCCAGAAGCAATAGAGCCTACAATTATCCCGCCCAGGCCGCCTACAAAACCGATCATTCCTGAATTCAGCAAAAATATAAGCAAGATGTCCTTGTTCTTTGCTCCGATTGCTTTCATGATGCCAATCTCTCTTGTCTTTTCCAGAACAGCTGTGAACATTGTGTTTGAGATTCCTATTGCTCCAACAATCAAAGAAATTGCAGCAATTGCGCCAAGAAATATTGACATTGTATTCAGTGTAGAGGTTATTGTTGCCCTTAATTGTGTGACAGATGATACGCTGAAATCCTGGTCTTTTGTTTTCAGGATTCCTCTTGAAAGCATCAGCCTTTTCACTGTATCATTTATTGTTTCGTCAATCTGATTGACATCATCCACTTTTATGGTTATTGAATCAAATTCATTCTGGCCGACATCTGTCAAAGTTGACCTTGCAGCTTCTATCGGTATTATGACTGCATTATTGTTTGACCCTTCGCTTAATATCCCTACAACCTTGAAGCTTTTGCCTTCCAAAGATATTTGCCTGTTAATCTCAACAGGCTTGCTGAAGAATGTATTTGCCCTGTTATATCCTAATACCACAGAATATATATCTCCTTTGATAAGAAACCTTCCTGAATCAAGGGTATCTGTAGTTATATCTTTCCAGACAGAAGCATCTACACCCTGCACATTTACAGAGCCAGAATCACTAAGATATTTCATTGTCGCCCTTCCAGATACCTGGCCCATGATAAATTTTATGTTTGGCACGCTCTTCAATGCAAGCGTGTCCTTTGCAGTAAGGTTTTCCTGGTTTATGCCAGATGTTCCGCCATTTTCACCAGGCCCTCTGAACCCGCCGGCTCTTGAAAATCCTGGAGAAACTGTTATTATATCTGCTCCAAGCTGGCCGAACCTTGACTCAAGCTCCTGCTTAGCGCCCTGGCTTATGGAAACAATTGCAACAACAGCTGCGATACCTATGATTATTCCGATTATTGTCAGCCAGCTCCTGAGCTTGCTGTGGACAAGTATGTTCCATGCAAGCTCTAAGGTTTTTCTGAGTCTCATTTTTTAATTTTACGGTCTTTTATGTTATCCCTTTTTTTCTTTATCCATTTGTAGCCTTTCCATATTATGTATAAGGCAGCCACGATTATCGCCCAGAAATACCACTGCTGGTAAATTGATGCCTGCTGTGCTGTCCTAAAGCCATTTGTTCTTGCTGCAGCTGATGTTGCATTGAAAGATGTCCCTGTATCAAATGACAGTTCTTTTATGACTGCTCTTCTTTCTCCTATTTCATCAGTATAGTCAATCTCAACCTTCAAAGGCTTTTCTCCGTTTGTTTTCCTGTCTTTCTGCGCAATCTCAAACCCGACCAGAGTATAATCTCCGTCTTCCAAGTTTCCAACCATCTGGCCAGATGTCCCGACTGGCTCGAAATAATCCTGCTCTGGAATCTTTACAATGACAGAATATGCAACCTTTTTTCCTGTATTTGCGATTGCGATTGAAACTTCGCTGCCGCTGACTTCCTGTATCACCATGTCAAAATCAGTCTGGACATTGTCTACCATGATATCAAATTTCTTAGATATCCATGTCGATGTATCTCCTTCTGTGCTGTACTTTATCTCAAGCTCATTTGCGCCTTCAACAGCATTCTTGTCAACTCTTACCTTATATTTTAGTACAACAGGCTCATCACCTAATTGGCCATATTTCCTTACAGGGTCCTCATTTGAGTCAAGAGAGAAAGGGTATTTTGGCACAAGCTCAAATATAGCATCCTTTGTATATTCCTTGCCTACATTTTCAGCCTTTATCCATAATGTAAAATATTCCCCTGGATTTACAGGATAGGGCTCATACTTGAGCTGGTCAATCTGTATGATTGATGATGAAAATGCACCGTCATAAGTGTTCGGCTCGCTTAGATTGATCTCAAGCTCTGTTGCATAAGCAACGCTAACCAATGCTGTCAAGATTATTATGTACACAATTAATTTTGCTTTCATTTTTTAATCACCTTATTTTTTATTGTTTTTAGTATCTTTGATTATGATTCCGTCCTGGAGCTGAACAACCCTTTTGGCATATTTTAACAGATAAAGGTCATGGGTTATCAGGATGATTGTCTTTCCTTCTGATTTGTTCAGCTTGTGCAGGAAATCCATGACAAACTGGCCTGACTTGCTGTCTAAATTTCCAGTCGGTTCGTCTGCCAAAATTATCTCAGGGTCATTTGCCAATGCCCTTGCTATCGCAACCCTCTGCTGCTGCCCTCCGCTTAATTCAGTCGGCTTGTGATGTGTCCTGTCTCCCAAGCCAAGCATGTCGAGCAATTCAAGTGCTCTTTTCCTTGCTGTATAATCATCTTCTTCAATGAATTCCATAGGAAGCATCACATTGTCCAATGCGCTCAATGTAGGCACAAGATTGAACTGCTGGAAGATAAAGCCAATTGTCTTTCCTCTTAATTCAGCAAGTGATGATTCGCCCATCTCTGCAATGTTTCTGTCTTTCAGATAGACTGCGCCCTGTGTTGGAATGTCCAAAGCTCCGACAATGTTCATCATTGTAGATTTTCCAGAGCCAGAAGGGCCTGTTATTGCGACAAATTCGCCTTTATTTATCTG
>JAGVIO010000086.1 GCA_020056025.1 archaeon | reverse complement strand
TGCACATACGATTATAGAAAGATCAGATTTTTCCTGACAAATAGATATCAAGGCTTTTTTCAGATAAAGCCAACTGGGTTATCTTTACTTTTATGCGGTTGAAACTAAGATGATTCTTAAAATCATATATACTATCACAATGGATGTTATCCTCATTAGGGATATTTATCTGCTCCAGCTTGCTTTTCAGTTCTGTTTCCTTTAAACCTGCAACTGAATTTTGGACCAGCACAAAAAATAATGTTTCCTCATGAAACTTTATATTGCTTATATCAGGCATGTTCTCTTTAAGAGGAGCATATCCTCTTGTGCACTGCAGTGAGCTGCAGAATTCTTCACAATCAAGCGCATTTTCAATTGCTGAGTATAATGCATTGAACTGTGCATTCCCATAACAGTTATAATAGCTTAATGCGTTTTGCGCATCAATGAGCAGCAGAACAGGGTGTTCCTGCCCTTTGCCAAACGATAAAATATCTTCTAAAAGAATTTGCTTGTCATCTTGGTTTACTGAGCTGTTTAAGAGGGTATAAGCTGTCTTCATATTTTAGCCTCAATGACACCTCTTAACTATCAGAATGAATACAGGACAGGTATAAAAACATTATGAGTTTGAAGAAAATAGGCTGTTTATATGTTTTTATTTGTTTTTGCTGCTTCAATTAAGGCTTTGGCTGTTTCGTCTATCCCTTTTTCATAGGCGCCTTTTTCATAGGATGCTGTCCCTACATAATCAAATTTAACTTCTCTTGCGAATCTTGAATTAAGCATCTTAACAATATTGTCTTTGATCTTACCAACCTGGCCGTTTCCATCATAAAGTATGACTCCTACTAATTCGCCGTGGTTCGCAATATAATCAAGGCATTGATTTTTATTAGGAAGTGTTGAGAAATTTTGATTTTCCCTGCTAAAAGCATACAAAGTCTCTTCTATGCTTTTCTTGAAAGAAGGATTCTTTATGCCAAAGAAGATTATTGCTGGGTAGTTGCCGAACTGCTTTGCCCTCTCAATCTCGTCTTTCAGGCGATCTTCAAAATCCTCTGCCGAAGGGAGTGGTTCCATTCTACCCTTTGAATGTTATAAAGGATATATAAATCTTTCTAATTTTGTCTATCATACAGTAGTAACGTTATTAAGTTCAAGAAGGCGCGTTATCCTGGCAAACCTGGTTTCTGCCTGCTCTTTTTGCAGCAATAAGGTTTGTGTCAGCACGCAATATAATCTCTTTCGGCGTGCTGTCTTCTGAGTTGAGGTATGTTGCAATCCCCATTGAAACAGTGACTTTCAGAGGATTTTCGCTATCTTTGTTATTGGTAAAATTATGCTCTTCTGTCCTTGCTCTTATCCTCTCGGCGAGCTCATAAGCCTGATCTGGAGTCGTGTGCGGCAGAATCAATGTAAATTCCTCTCCGCCATACCTGCAGAACGAATCAACGCCCCTTATGCTGCCTAAAACGATATTTGCGAATTCCTTAAGGACAGTGTCTCCCTGCTGATGGTCATAATCATCATTTATCCTCTTGAACTTGTCAAGATCCATCATTATAACAGAAAGGTCTCTTTCAGTCGAATACCTGCCTGCCCTTCCAAGCTCCTCTTCGAGTTTTTCGTCGAGCTTTTTCCTTGTCTTTGCGCCTGTAAGATGGTCTACATCGCTTTTCTCCCTGCTGTAGATGCTGTCCATTGCAAGCTCGAAAGCAGATGCAACGACATTAAGGTATTTCAATTCCTCTGCGCTGAATTTTTCGCCTTTTTTTGTGAATTCCAAAGAGCCGTACGGCATTGGCTTTTTCTCTGTGTTGTTTGTCACAGAAATCCTGACATTGTAATAAACTCCGTCGATCTTCTGAGAAGGGTAGCTGACAGGGCCTGCTACATTTTCAAGGAATCCGCATCCTAAATCAAGCCTGCTTTCAACTGAGCCAAGAGTGTTTTTAATGATATCTTCCCTGCTCTTCCTTATCGACGGCTTGACTATATCCCTGACTACTTCGAGATAATCCTTTTCCAGACTCAGGGATTTTTGGCTAACAACTTTATATTCAAGATTTTCGTTTGCCTTATCTTTTT
>JAGVIO010000061.1 GCA_020056025.1 archaeon | reverse complement strand
CCTTCAGAGCTTGTTCCAAAAACAGCAGGCCCTGTCAATATCTTCTTGCAAGGAAGATCTCTAATCAAAGAAATAATTTCTCTCAATGTCCCAGGCACAGCAGAAAGATATTTGCCTGGCGTATGCACTCCTGCAATTATTATCAATTCATCAGTTGAATCAAGAATTTCCTTAACCCTAGGAAAATTCTTTGTCAGATTATAAGTCATTATATCTGTTTTCTGTGAAATCTTTGCTTCTGTCTTCTTTGTCATGCCTCTGCGAAATGCCCTTAAGTCATCAATTGTGATATAAACAGGCATCTCATCAAAGCTTCCGGCAATGTATCTGGGATAAACACCTAAATAAGGAGGAACCCCTAATCCAGCAGGCTCATCTGTGTAGCAGTCTAATATTGTTCGCATAAAGCTGAATTATTTCTCTTATTTAAAAAAAGTAAGGTTTTTATATGTAATAATAAAGAAAAGGTTATGTCTCAAAAAAACTTCAATGTTCCAAACACATTAACCTTCTTAAGGATTATTGCGATCCCATTCTTGTTCTGGCTGATATTAACTTCAAAGAATGCTTATGCTATAGTGCTATTTGTATTGATATTGACAACTGATTTTCTCGATGGTTACCTAGCAAGAAGATTAAAGCAAAAGACGAGATTAGGAAGTATTTTAGACCCAATTGCAGACAAATTCTTTTATGCATCTGTATTGTTTGGAGTTCTTATAAAAAATAATATGATTAATTGGATAATCTTCTTCAGCATAGTATCATTATTGTATATCTTGGCATATCTCATATTTATCAAAAAGAAAATCAAAGTTTCTTATCTGGGAAAAGTTTTTGTTGTTCTTGATCTGATTGTGCTTTTTGCTTTGTTGCTGGGCATGGTTAATGATTCAATCTTAATCTTATTTGCAGTCCTGCTGTCAATCCCTGCATTGGATTATATCTTAAAAATGATGAAGAGGAAAAAATAATGGTCGAGATAATGACAATCATAATTCAATGCATTTATCTGATGCTTCCTGCCTATCTTGCAAACATGATGCCAATCTTTGTAAAGAAAATAAACTTCCTGAACTATCCAGTTGATTTTAATAAAAAACTAAACAAAAAGCCAATCTTAGGCAGCCACAAGACATGGCGTGGATTTTTCTTCGGCACAATTGCAGGGATAATAATTGCTTACATTCAATCTCTCCTCTCAGGCATTGAATTTTTCCAGTCAATCTCAATCCTAGATTATTCAAGCTGGCTGATTATCGGATTCTTATTAGGCTTTGGCGCATTATTAGGCGACTCAGTAAAGAGCTTCTTCAAGAGAAGATTAAACATAAAGCCAGGAAAAAGATTTATTCCATGGGACCAGTTAGATTACACAATTGGAAGCCTGGGATTATTATCCATATTTTTCATTCCATCCTGGCAGATAATCATAACCTGCCTTATCCTTAACTTCATTCTCCATATTCTTGCAACAAAGATAGGCTATTACACAGGAATCAGAAAAGAGAAATGGTAAGCTAAAAAGATATACTGCCCTATCAACTCTTCGACAATTTCCAGTGACAGCAAAAACATAACTTTATATAGTTTTATTTTATAATAATTACAGAAATGATATTCCAAAAGAAGATAGAGCATATTGCCAGATTCCAGCAGATAATAAGAGTTCTTGCAGAGCATGGCTTTGGCTCATTCATAAAAGACTTAAGGTTAAATCATCTTGTTCCAAAAGGCCAGCTGGATAAGCCCCAGCTCAAGGAGCAGGCTCTGCATGCCAAAAACCTAAGGCTTGCGATGGAAGAGCTCTCAGGAGCATTTGTCAAGTTCGGACAATTACTAAGTTTAAGGCCAGACCTTGTTCCTGAAGAATACTGCAATGAATTTGCAAAGCTGCAGGACAATGTTCCGCCGTTCCCAAGCAAAACCGCAAAAGATATAATTGAAAAAGAGCTTAATAAGCCATTGAACAAGCTATTTTCTCATTTTGAAGAAACTCCGATTGCAGCAGCATCAATAGGCCAGGTGCACAAAGCAAGATTAAAAACAGGCCAGGAGATAATTGTCAAAGTCCAAAGGCCGGATATCGAGCAGAAATTCAGCTCAGACATCGATATAATGCACCACCTTGCCAATCTCATTGATTCATTCTACAAGCCCAAGGTTGTAAAGATGAAAGAGCTTGTGGAAGAGTTTGAGAGATACACATCCCATGAGATGGATTATGTCAAGGAAGCGAACAACATCAATGCATTCTACAATAATTTCAGGCATGAGAAAAATATCAAGATCCCAAAGGCATATGCTGAATTCACAACAAAAAAAGTCCTTGTCATGGATTATATTGAAGGAACAAAGCTGAAAGATATAGACAAAATAAAAAATGTAGACAAGAAAAAAGTATTGCACGAAGTAGTCAATGCATTCTTCAAGCAGGTATTCATTGACGGTTTTTTCCATGCAGACCCCCATCCTGGGAATATTTTTGTTCTGAAAAACAATAAGATAGCATTCATTGACTTTGGCATTGTCGGAAAAATCGATCCTTTGATGAAAAGCAGGATTCTTGAATTCTTTGAAGCGCTTATCTACAGGGATACAGACAGCCTTGCCTTTTTGCTCATGGACATGGGCTTTGCTGACTATGAAGTTGACAAGGAAAAGCTTAAGCTCAGCCTGGAAGAAGGCCTTGGCGATTATTACAATCTTCCCCTTAACAAGATAGATTTTGGCGAAGTGTTCAATGCGATAGTCAGGATTGCAAAAATGCATAATATTAAGCTGCCTAATGATTTTATTCTGCTTGGAAAAGCGATACTGACAATAGAAAGCGTTGCAGCAAAGCTTGACCCTGAATTCAGTATAGTAGTCGCTGGAAAGCCGTTTGTCGAAAAGCTGACGAGAACAAGGACAAAAGTTGCAAACCTGCTCAAATCAGTCAAAGAGGGAAGTGCCTGGCTCAGGGAATTTGTGCTGAATGCCCCTGAAAAAGCAAGAGAGGCAATTTACGGGTTCAGGAAAACAAGCGCAACACTCAGGCAGATAGATAATGACATTACAACCCTTGCTGTTGAGATGGACAAGTCAAGCAACAGGATCACTTATGGACTTTTGATAGCTGCATTGGTTGTCTCTTCTGCATTGCTGATCAGCTATGACAGATATCTGCTGTTTGGATTTCCTGTATTTTCGTTTATAGGTTTGGTTTTTGCACTGCTGTTTTCATTGATCCTCATTTGGTCAATTCATAATGAAAAAAAATAAGCGATAGAAAAACAACATCACCTTCCAAAAAAGCGATAATTTTATATAGAATAATATTTTAAATTTAATTGCAATTGATTATTTTGTTCAATAATTAATAAATATCTAAAAGAGAGGTGGATATGATGATAAAAAAAGTTGCAAAAAGTGTTGTTCTGACATTAGGATTGGCTTCGCTTGCCCAAAGCAAGATCAGGCATGAGCTGAAATCCAAGCTTAAAGGCAAGGTTACTGAAGAGAGAGTAAGGCAGCTGACAAAAAAAATGCTTAACCTTGCAATGAAAGAAGGCATGAGAGTGGAAAAAGTGCTGAAATCAGAGCTTGAGAAAGAGATGAAAAGATCAAAGCCAATGATCAAAAAAGGCATGGCAAAAGCCAAAGCAAAGGCAAAATCAGCCATGAAGAAAGCAAGGAAATATTATAGATAAATTATTTTTAAATTATATTTTTTATATTGTATGTTTCTTTTTGCTTGCATACAGCAGAGGATCGTCTATAATCAGCCCGTCCACTCCGTAAAAGAATTTTGCCCTGAAAACCTCTACCCTGTCCTCAATACCCCAGACATTGATCTTAAGGCCATGCCTGTGCGCTCTCATCACAAGGCGTTTTGTGAGCAGCGAATATGGCGGATGCAGAGCAGATACGCCTAATTCTTTTGCAGTGTCAATGTAAAGCAGCATTGGCTTTGAATAAAGATAAGCTGTCTTGATTTCAGGCGCAATTTCTTTTATCTTCTTCAGGCTCAGTGCGCTGAAAGATGAAATAATCACTTTGTTCTGGATATTGTTCTTCTTTATTGTATTAACAAGCTCTTCAACAGCTTCATGCTCCTTAAGATGAAAGTTTATTGCGCATCTATTATTGACAAGCTCTATAAGCTCCTGTATTGTCGGGATTTTTTCTTTTTTATTTATCCTTAAATTCCTTAGACGGCTATACATCATATTGCAGACATGGCCTTTGCCGTTTGTAGTCCTGTCAACAGTAGCATCATGCATGATCACTAATCTCCTGTCTTTAGTCATCCTTACATCAGCTTCTAGCATATCAACACCGAGATGGATTGCTGTCTTGAAAGAGCTGAGTGTATTTTCAGGCATATATCCAGGAGCTCCGCGATGGCCTATTATCTTGATTTTTTTTGCAATATATCTGAGAGGTATGCTTTCTGCCTTTATGCCTTCTACTTTTATCAAAGCAGCTGTTGGAAATCCGTAAAGGAAAATCAGGGAAGACAGCATCAGGAGGATATTCTGCGGCTCGTCCATGCTTAAATAGAAGAATACGCCTGCTGCAAAATAGCTTATGATTGCCCTTGGCTTGAATTTCAGCACAAATATTGTTGTCACAATGAATACAGGCAGTATTGTCAGAAGCTTTGGCTTCAGGGAGTAGAAAAACAGGTTTATGATAAAAATAAGCACTATGTTCTGCATCCAGATGAAATAAAACTCGCTGTCTTTCAGCTCTTCTTTTGCAATCCTTGCAAGCAGAAATCCCACAGGAAGCCCTGCTGCCGATATTATTGCTGCGAGGATTGTATTTAATATTTCCATTCAGAATGCCCCCATTGTATCAGCATGTCTGCTTCCTTTATTTCAGGCACATCGCATGCTCCATAGCAGCTTCCAAGCCAGATGATGACTTTTGCATTCGTGTTTTGCTCAAGATAATCCGCAATCTTCTTTGCTTCTGGCTTAAGCCCGTCAGGCAATTGTATGCATACTATCCTTGCCTTTGCTTTCTTTATTTGGGCAACAGCTTTTTCAAGTTCCAAATCATATTCCATGAATAAGAATAAAATTAAGTTGTTTATAAATTATTCGTTAAAAAGAAAGAAAGAATTTTAGAACCCAAACAAACTTTTAAACCAGCCAAAAAACCCATCAGATTTTTTTGATGTTTGAGTAATGATCTTCTCTTGCACCTTTTCTTTACAGAAATGGTCTATGCAAGAATTGATTTCACATTCATAGTCATCAATACATTCGGAATTCGGGCTTTTTTTCTCTATCCAGTTTTTACCATCACAATAAACTCTTTCTTCATTATTTAATCCAGAAGTTCCTTTTGGAATGCAACTTTCACCAATAAAGCAACCATCGCATTTATTTTCTTCTGTTTCCTCAACTTTTTGTGTTTCTAAAGTTTCATCTTCTTCTATGCTTACAGGCTTTGGGCAATCGACCTCACAAATAGTAGAATCCTCATCAAAATCACATTTGCCATTTCCGCAAGTGCTTATGCAAATTCCTTTTTCACAGTTCGCAATAGTATTACATCTCTTGTTACACTCCCCGCAATTATTTAAATCACTTTGTAAATCTACTTTTATGCCATTGCAGCAATTGTCTTTTTCACAATTCTCTCCTGAACTACAAATCTTATCTCCGCAAATTGGTTTGCAATTTCCTTTATCGCATTCTTCATCTAGATTGCACTTATTTCCGCAAGAACCGCAATTATCCTCGTTAGAATCTAAATTTAAAAAAATACCGCTGCAGCAATCATCTTCAATACAATTTTCTTTTTCACTACAAACAGCATCTCCACAGACAGGAGGTCCTGTTAATTTAAATTCAACAAGATCAGAATTAACTTCTCCTGCTTCTTCTTCCATTATATTTATTACTTTAATACTTGCCTCATCTTGTAGATTATATTTCTCATTTTCAGCTAATAAAGAAGTAACCTCTCCATTGATTTTGAACTTAACTTTTGATTGTGTCCCACCGATATAGGTCACTTCGACTCCATAAGAAGTTCCATCCAAAATATAAGTTTTAGATTGTCCTTGCTCCAGTATATCTTGAGTATAAATTATAGCATCTACAAAACTGCCCAAAACCAACAAAATTCCAAAATAGACTATTAATTTCTTATTCATGCCGCACCCAATATAGAATAATAGGATTATTTGTTTTATAAACCTTTCTTTATTAAGCTTCTTCCTTTTGCAAACATATTTCATTTGCTGATTTTTACCTTTATCTTCATCTTCCTTTTTGCCTTCTGCTCTCTCAGATACGGAAACCTTGTAAAATGTTTGCAGTCCAGGCAATAATATACAATCTTTCCATTCCTTGTCCTTACACGGACATTTACAGAAGGCATAAGATAATTCCCGCAATGCTTGCAGAACTGCCTTTTCAGATTTGAAGGAATAGGAACTTTGTACTTCATTGACAATTCTCTTGCCAGTGCAACATACCGTTTTGCAAGAGCTTTATTCTTTCCAAACATATCTCTTGCTTCGCTGAATAATAGCTCTATCCTCTCAAGCGCAATCTGCTTATGCTCCTGGCGCTTTCTGCCATTTATATTCTTTGCCATAAAAGACTTTAAATATTAGTCATATATAAAAGCTTTGTATGTTTGGATTTTTAAAGAAAATATTTGAAAAACAAGAGCCAGAAGAGCCAAAAGGCCCTGAAGAAATAGCAGTTGAGCAGCTCGAAAGCTGGTTCAGAGAGCAGACAAAGCCAGTTATTGTGGAATTGGACAGGCTGATCAAGTACTATGCAGACGAGATAAGAGCAGATATATTCAGGCTAAGGGACAATATTGCCACACTGGAAAATGCTGCAATCAAAGATCCTGAGAAGATTGAGCCAAGAGTCAAGACAATTGTTCTTGGGCACAAATCCAATTATGCCAGGCTTATGAAGCAATTCATTGAAAAAGTAGCAGCAGCAATAACTGAAAATGATTACAAAAAAGCCCTGCTGTTCTGCTCAGAAGCAGGTGATGAGCTGGACAAGCTTGCAAAGAATACAACAAAGAGCTATTTCACAGCACAGCATCTTTTTGGCAATGAAGTAGAGATAATCGCAAATAACATCAAGCAGATTGATGCCAAAGTCAAGGAATTGAGGAAAGAGATAGAAAGCAGGAATGTTAAAGTTTTTGAAGGCGCAGAAGCAAAGATAATTGCATTCGGGAGATATATCTTGCTTAAACAAAAGCTTGGATTAGAGCTTCAGAAAAACAAGGAAGAGCTTGCTAAGATAGAGTCTGCGCTCATTGATATCGAAAAGCAGAAGCAGGAGCTTGAGCAGGCAGAAGAATTCCTCAAGCTGAAAGAAGACAAAGAAAACAAGATCAGGCTTGAGCTTGAATATGTGAAGATTAAAACAAGGATTATTGAGCT